>JAGWBT010000002.1 GCA_021295755.1 Candidatus Poribacteria bacterium | reverse complement strand
CATCGTGGGTCAACAGTAGGAATGCGTTTAGCTGTGAATCAAGTTTATCAATACGATCAAAGTACAGTTCGGTCAGTTCTATCGGGGAAATCTGTTTTGTTGAGATCAGATCCAAGAGATCGGTCGCTGATGCGAAAGCCAATTCCCCGTCTATCATGATATCTCCTTTCTTTGTCACGTCTAACTACTTACCTGATGAGGCGACTCTGAAATAGTACCTCGGTACGTGGCATGATGTAATGCTGCCCCTTAGTGGCTTCAGGAGCACGTCGCTGGAATTCTTTAGTAACTCCATAACCACTGTCCACAGAAAGTGAATGCCCACCTACCCGCGTAAGGCCCCCGACGACGTTGACTTGCGCGCCAGCCTGGTGGCAGACTTCGATCGCCTTTGTAAATGTATATCCTGTGTCTGGCCCACTAGTAGAGGGTTCATCAGTAACGACAAAAAGTACGAGTTTTCGATTGTCAGGCGTTCGGAGTTTGGGTACACCCTCCATAATTGCGTCCAACAGATGTTCATCGCCACGCCTAGGTCTCCGAAATAGTTTTTCGACCTGCTCAGCACTTAACGGCGGTCGTGTTGTTGTAATTGAACTTTCGCCGCCACCCGACTGTGCCCAGAACCGGATGATGCCAAGTCGATAATCTAGACCCTCGCTATCCAGAACCCCGATCAATACATCCAGTGCTGTACAGATTTCATCTACCTTATCATCCATACTTAAGCTAGAGTCATAAACAAACACCAAATCAACTGGTTGCTCTATCGTTGCAACGATATGTTGAGCAACACGTCTGAAAATCCCATCAATTTTGAGTATAGACTTATCTATCATAGGTGCTTGGCCAACCTTACGTTGATATTTGTCGATTGCGTACCATTTGCCGCCGGTGTAGTCGGTTAATTGTACCTGTACCTCTTCGCTGATTCCGATGATGTTAATCCGAATCTTGTCTTGCTTACACCGATCCAGGATCTTCCCGATAACCTGATTTTTTTGGTCACCTAGCCCCCAAGACGTTTTCAGTTTTGAATTTGTCACAACAACGAGGTGCTTGTCGGCATCCGGTCGGAAATGCAAAGTGTCAAGTCCTTCCATCATTGCGTCAAGTCCGTGTCCGGTAGCCTTGCCCTTAAATCTCGGCGGCGGCACCGTGCTAAAGCTTTCTTCAATCTCAGCCAACCCACGCTGCAACCGTTTAACCGTGATCTCTGATGTTTTGCCAGCATTTTGAAACCAAATAAGCCCAAACTGATAATCAACCACCGATTCTTCAAAGGCACTTGCCATATCAACCAGCCGTGCTTCAACTATCTCACCTGGTCCCCTCATCTCCGAGCTTCCATCAATAACAAACACCAAGTCAACCATCTGGATCTTGCTTTGACGGCTTGCGCGTTGTGCAATTTCCACGAGGCTTTTCCCAATATCAACCGTTGGTTCTTCCTTTTTCTTTAAGGCCTCCGGACTGATCATCACGCCTCTTCTTCGGCGGGGAGGTCGGACCTCTGCTTGTGTGATCACTTCCACGCCATCAAGGCAGATCCAAGCTACCAATGTTATCAACGCAATTCGCCATTTCCAAAGGTGCTGATTAGGTAATTTCATCGATTCCCTCCATGTATGCAACATATAGCGCGAAACAACAAACCCGATATTGAACTCATCCGGTATCTTCACTGTTTGTAGTCTATTTCTCAGCCTTTTTCCTCACGGATCAAAAACCAAAAATAAGGCTTGTTTTGTTATGTTGATATGCTATAATTTATTCTTCACCCAATTTCCGATCAGGAGCATTTGAGCACACAATGAATTACAGAGATCTCCTTAAGAACGCCTCCAAAGCGTATTGTCAACGAGTCGCCCGCCGGATAGGATTAACGGATCGACTTCCTGCATCACAGCTGCGCCATCAAATTGTTGAGAGATTTCTTAATTCATCGTCCTTGAAAGACTCCGTGGCACGCCTCAACTCCTACGAGCGTTTATTGCTGATGATCCTTGCCTTCTCCTGTGGGGAAATGGGGGTTCCATTCCATCTGTTCAATCGGAAGGTCAATCAAATGAGCCGCGGTTGGTCTAGCAGAGGCACCGAGATTCTGCATACGCTCGCCGAATCAGGATTTATCTTCACATTCGCAGCAAGCGGCATGCAATATCACTATATCGTCCCAACTGACCTGCGTTTGTTACTACAAGAAATTTTCGCGAACGATATGAGCGCTACCCTTAGGCACCCCAAAGAAACGCCCAAGAATGTTCGCAATGACGGTTTTGCACTGGTCCGAGATACTTTTACCTTCCTCTGCTTTGCTTCCCAATATGGAATACGGCAGACCCAACAAGGCAGCATCTACAAGCACACACAGAAACAGCTGCTCAAACGCTTTGAAGTACCGGACGACACACCAAAAGTCTACGACCGAATCAATCCAGCGGTGGAAAATCCGGATCGTTTAGCTTTGATCTTTCATTTTTGCCGGCACCAAAAGCTAATTCGTCGACAGGATTCTGACCTAGTATGCAGTGAAGCCGGTAAGGAATGGATCCAAAAAACCGATCCAGACAAACTCTTGGACATATACACCTATTGGCTGGGACACGGCGTATCGAAAGACCCATCAGTGTCAATTGCACAATCCATTGCGCGTATTCTCGCCCCAGAACAGTGGGTCCTGCTTTCCTCGATCCAAGAGCAGATCTCTAAATTCGCGGTGAGCGCCACTTGGATGCAAACGCTTTATTCCCAACTTGAACGTTCCTTGGTTAACTATTTAACCTATATGGGTGGGATTACATTTGCTCATTTGGGGGATGATGTTGCGATTCAAGTGACAGATATTGGACGCCGCCTTTTCTATGGGGAGCCGATTGAGAGTTACGAGTTTGAGTCATCGTTTATTGTTCAACCCAATCACGAGGTGCTTGCCTCAAGTTATCTAGCACCCGAACTCCGCTGGAAACTCAATCATATTGCAGAACTCCATCAAGCAGATCAGATGTCCACCTATAAACTCTCCGCCGAATCAATCTACAAAGGTTTGCGTTCGGGCTTCTCCCTTGACGAAATCTTGGTATTTTTGGAAGCCTATTCCAAAACGGGCATTCCACAAAACGTTGAGGTATCAATCAGAGATTGGGCGGAACGGTATGGTCAAATCTATTTAATGGATGTGATGCTGCTACGCTGCAAAAATGCACATATCGCCCAAGAAATCAGAACCTCCAAACAGATTCAGAAATATATTCTCGGCGAGATTTCCCCAACAGATTTCGTGGTATCCCGTCGGCAATCTCAGGAACTGATCACACTCCTTGAAAAACAGAACTATATGCCATTACCCGAGGTTGTTACGCTTGAGAAAGGATAGGACCACATACACACGAAAAAGAAATTGAAAAATAGAAGTGACACGCTACTACACTGACGCGTAAAATCGAGCAGTACTATCAATCCTTTCTAACAGTGTTGGCAACAAAAGCGGAACCAGCTAACAGCAGAGCTATGGCACGCGAGGGCCGACTCTGCTTCATCGAAACCCACCGCACTTATCCGATCTGAGCTGCCCCCAATAGAATCGGTCTGGACCTTTGGTGCTTCACCGGCTGCCTTGACGTTTTATTGGGGCTGTTATCCTTGTGAGTATTATGAACTCAACTACGTCCCTATCTTACCACATCCATAATCAAGTCTCAATTAAATAAGGCGGCGCGTTATGCTCAACAAAAGCGTTATCGGCAATGCCAAAAGGTTGATGTCTGGCAACATCATGATCTTTTCTATCACTGGGCTGCTGGGCAACTTTGCCCGTGCGATGGTTTTTCCTTACGCATCACTGTATGTTCTGGCTCTCGGTGGGGATGCCAGAACTATCGGTTGGGTAAACTTTCTCAGACCACTGGCTGGGTTGATTGTATTTCCCATCGCCGGCTTTCTGTCCGATCGCGCCAGTCGAGTTAAACTCATCGTGCTGAGTAACTATCTCTCCGTCGCCTTCCTTCTAATATATGTCCTTGCGTTTAGATGGGAAGTGGTTGCCATCGCTTCACTGATGAGCGGTTTGGTGGTTTTGGGATTTCCACCCCGGTCCGCGCTGATTGCCGACTCATTGTCCCCAGAAGACCGTGGCAGAGGCATCGCGACGATGGACGTCATTTCGAGCGGTCTTTCCATCTTCGCGCCTTACATCGCTGGTCTCGTTGTAGAGTCCTCTGGTCCAAATACTGGTGTCCGGACGCTGTATGGGGCGATGCTGGTATTGTACTTCGCTTCCGCTGTTATACATGTCCGCTTCCTCAAAGAATCGAGATCGAAGCGCCATACCCGCCTGACGGTTTCTTCCTTCCCAAAGCTGCTTACCGAATCGTATGGTGGAATGCCCACATTGTTGCGGGATTTACCCGCCTCTCTGAAGGCATTAGCCGGCGTCATTATCCTCAGTTTTATGGCCAATGGAGTGGCGAGTCCCTTCTGGGTGGTCTACGCTATAGAGCAAATTGGCTTATCTTCATCGCAGTGGGGACTGATCTTGCTTTGTGAGACAGCATTGCGACTTTTGATACTCATCCCAGCAGGAGTTGGCGTTGACCGTTGGGGCAGGACGACCTCACTGTTGGTAGCCTTGCTCCTTTCAACGGTAGCAGTACCACTGTTCATCCTTGCGAAAGGTTTCACCGCTGTTCTTCTGATACGGTTAGTGATTGCAGTGGCATCTGCCATTACTCTCCCTGCGTGCACTGCGCTAGTGGCAGACATCGCGCCACGAAAGATTCGGGGACAGGTGATGGCAGCGTTGGGACAAGGTGGAGTCATGATTGGTGCCGCAGGGGGCGGAACTGGTGGTCCTGGTACCGGTTTTCTCATCACCCTGCCCTTGATGATAGCATCCCTTGCGGGAGGCTACCTCTACGCCCAAAACCCAACCTATCCATGGATCTTCGTTCTTATCGTCGCTACACTCGCGACCATCTTGACTGCGCTTTTCATCCGCGATCCGAAGCAGGCAGAGATATAATCAGAATATTTGCAATAGATTTTCAACCGACCCTTGCGGTGACCGTACCCACCGTTAAACTAGGGCATATCAATCCCCACAATTAACCACCCGATCCAATTCCCGGAACGCCTTTCATCATGCTCTGAATTCGCGGTCGATCACTATTCACAAACGCCGCATTGGGCTTCAGGGCATAGGGCGACCAACGCCGTAAAGAAGCCATGTGTGCCTCAGTTGTCGGTTTGGCGGCAAATTTCAGAGCGATATAGCGACGACCCGACCAACCACCAAACATCCCGTGCCACAGACAGTGATTGAAGAACACGACATCGCCGGGCTGCGCTTCGAGAGGAAAGCACGGTAATTCTGATCCGGAAACTCCGAAGGTCGTTGGGCTCGAATCCGGTTTCTGGGCGATCAGCGGCTCAAGATCCATGTGGAGGGGCAGCCGGTGTGAACCCGGGATAACGCGTAGGCAACCCCGTTCCTTCGTCACTGGATCGAGATAGATCATCACCTTAATCCGCAGGTAATCAACCTCCGCCACACCTTGCCGATCCGCATGCCATCGGTGCTCGCTATGGGCGGTAAGGTTGCCTTCAGAGCCAGACCAGATGAACTCACCCGGCATCAACTGTCCAATGATCTTGTAGATGCGATCAGCCTCGACAAGTTGTGTGAAAAAGGAATTTTGCTCAACGATGGTTGTCGTATGCTGTTCCTCCCCGGTAAAGGGCTTGCCACCGCTCTCTTCCGTTAGTACCTTGTCGAATTCATAAGTAATCTCGCTCATCTCCTCCGATGAGAAGTAACGCCGCATAAAGAGAAAACCAAAAGTGTCGAAATACGATTCCTGCTCCGCTGTTAACATTGCACGCCTCCTTAGTTTTATTCAACTTCTCGCATTAACCCTTGGCGCGAATTGATGAGGATGTTGTTTCCCCATCGGTTAGCGTCCAAGAGTTCAGAACTTCATTCAATGAATCAATGTACTAATGAACCAATGACCAAACGCGCAAACTACCAGTCGATCACCGACCCATCATCTGGATCATAAGTCTGACCGTTCTGCCAGTCATGGTCGATCTTATCCTCCATCGCATCCTCATCAAGTTCAATCCCCAAACCGGGACCGGTCGGTAACTCCACGAAGCCGTCCTTGAAAACAAATGGGTTCTTGAGGTAACCCTCCCCTAACGTCGTATGCTCCTGCGCGAGGAAGTTGGGAATCGACGCATCCAGCTGAATGCACGCCGCAAGTGAAATCGGGCCCAACGGATTGTGAGGCGCCAGACCAGCGTAGTATGCCTCCGCCATGCCCGCAATGAGTCGGACTTCACTGATTCCACCCGCATGGCACAGATCCGGTTGCAGAATAGAAGCAGCACCCTTCTCCAATATTTCACGGAAGCCCCACTTAGTGAAAATCCGTTCTCCAGTAGCAATCGGCAAATGTGTGCCACGCGCAATTTCCGCCATCACATCTACATTCTGACATTGACACGGTTCCTCGACAAACATCGGCTGGTAAGGTTCTAACGCACGAATCAGTAGTTTTGCTGTCTGCGGACTGATTGCACCGTGGAAGTCAATTCCAATATCGACATCAGGCCCAGCGGCTTCGCGCAATTCGGCAACAAATCCCTTCGATTCAATTAGCCGGGCGGGCCTCCCGCCAGAAACACCTGTCTTAAATGCTGTGAACCCTTTATCGACCCACTCTTTGATCGTCTCAGGATCACCGCCACCTTTGTACAAACGGATGCGATCGCGTGTGGGACCACCCAACAACTGGTAGACAGGAACACCAAGTGATTTCCCAGCAAGATCCCAGAGCGCTTGATCTACGCCACTCAATGCGCTTGTCATGATGGGACCTCCACGGTAGAATGCGTGGCGATACATTGCCTGCCAATGATGGACAACACGCCGTGGATCTTTCCCAATCAGATAGGGCGCCAGCTCATCAACAGCTTGTGCACAGGTCTTGGCGCGTCCTTCGAGGATTGGTTCACCAAGCCCCACCAACCCCTCATCGGTGTGAATCTTCAAAAAGAGCCAACGGGGTTTAACTAAAAATGTCTCGACCTTTGTAATTTTCACTTAATAATTCTCCTCTAAAACATCTGATCTGAATCAAATCTACACTAATGCCTACGTTTCGAGAAACCCATATCGTACGTTAAGTTGAACTCATGACGTGATAAACAACCCTTCAAAATTTTGTGTCGTTATCTCACCAATTTCTTTCTTCTCCGCTGTAGCGCGAACATAAGCCGGCTCGTTACGCTTCCCACGTCGAAATTGTGGCGCTAGCCACGGACAATCCGTTTCCACCAGTAAGGCGTCCGCAGGGACTTTTTGCGCGACCTCCTGCAAAGCGTCTGACTTGCGATAAGTCACCGGACCACCGATGCCGATGTGAAATCCGAGCGCGAGACTCTGGCGCATAATTTCAACATCAGCCGAAAAACAGTGCATTACACCACGCACCCTGCCGCGGCGTGCTTGCAAAATTGGGAGGATGTCGTGGTAGGCTTCACGGTTGTGGATGACAATCGGGAGGTCCAATTCCTCCGCCAGATCTAGCTGACGTTCAAACGCCGCTTTCTGAATCGGACGAGGCGAGAAGTCACGATAGTAATCCAAACCCATCTCACCGAGTGCTAATACCCTCGGATGGGCAGCAAGGTCACGAAAGATGTGTATAGTCTCGTCATGCAAATCCTTCGCATCATGTGGATGCATGCCAACAGTTGCATAGACTTGGTCATGTTTCTCCGCGAGTGCAATCGCCCCACGGCTAGTCTCTATATCAAACCCAATAACTAAAATTGCGTGCACCCCAGCTTCTTGCGCCCGTTCTAAAACAACTTCCCGATCTGCATCAAATCTATCTAATTGAATGTGGGCGTGCGAATCTATGAGCATGATAAACTGTGTAATCTTCCTATCTTAATCTGGATACAAGATGCAAGATTCAGGCCTCAAGTACTTCGCTTTATTCCCCACGCTTACCTTCAGCGAATTGGGTTGATAGAGCTTGCAAAATCCTGTCAACATGCCGACGGTTTTCCCGATCGTTGAACGTCTGTGCCGCCTCCGCTGCGCGATAACGGTTCCCCATATAATAGCGATAAGATAAAAAGAAAAACGAAAGGAGCGCATCGTCATAATCCCGCTCGATTGCAGCGTCAAGGGTAACGTAACCGAGCACTCCATTGAGAAGCAGGGCATTCAACCCATTTTTCCAGTTCCCAGCGTAAGTCTGTCCTAGCCCCGGCAAAAAGGTAGAGAGCAGCCGCGCCACCTTCTCTGATTTCTGTGACCGATAGTGAGCATCTAAAAAGAGTCTGTCAATCTCAGCAGCAGCTCCCGCTGCACTGGGAATTTCATCGAAATACGCGTGAAACACCGATTGCGCCTGTTCCCACTTGAACTGATACAGATAAGCCACTCCCCGTAAGAAACGGGCGCGTTGACGCAACCGATCCGATCGACTGACCAGCGCGAAGTCGTAGGCACCACTGGCAATCAGTGTCACAGCGAGCTCAACTCGCCTTTCCGCCTGCAATTCGGTTTCCGTTGTCAATTGGACAGCCGCAATCATCGCTTCAACCGCTTCTGTCCACCATTCCTGAGCGCGGTATGCCAAGCCGATTTTGAACTGCACCTCACCCGCCTGCGGATGGTCGGCATCGAAAAATAGGAACCGCTTGTATTCCGTAATTGCTGCGTCATAGTCTCCCAACGCAAAGAGGTGATCGCCAAGGTCAAGGGCAAGATCGGAGGCGGAGACAGTGACAGCGGCGAAAAACAGAAGTGTAACCGCTACTGTAGTGAAATGACTCATCGACTAATTTCCTATGTTCCTACAACCCCATGTTATCAAATCATCACCGAAGTCTACACCCTCGATGCGAGAGGGAAAAACTTCTTACAGCCCCATGTTATCAAATCATAACCCCAGATGCAAGCAATAAAAAAAGGGGCGAGCATTTTCAGCCTCGCCCCTCTTAACATCGTTAAGGATGCGTGATATACGCATCACATTTTTTTAGTATACTGGACGGTCTTTAACATGTCCCCACGTTGTTGTCATCTTGCCACCGGGTTCAACAGCGAACGGCTCAAAAGGTTGGTCATCAACTTCTTGGAGTTCAGCTGCCCCTTCAAGCGTAGCATCTGGACACGGGTTAGCATGGCCACCCTCTTTGGCAGCATTTACAATCGAGGCTGCACCTTCAACTTCATTGAGATGATAGATGGCTGTCGTATCTGCATCCGGCACAAACTCGGTTTCAGGCACCTCGTAGTCGCCCTTGTAGCGTTGACCCTTCGAGATACGTACCTCATCAATCAGTCCGAAATAGACAGAGTGGGTCGCGCCACCACGTTCACGCCTACCCATCTTGAAGGTATCCTGATGGTCCCACGTCAGTTCCTTGCCGCCCCATTCGTGTATTGCTCCTTCTTTGCCGTTGAGATACATTTGGACCTTCGGCGGATCCCAGCTCATTGCGCCATGGTTCCAAACATTGACGCCGACACTGAGTTCGCTATTATGCCATGTCCAACCATCATTCCTACCCACATCATTGGCACGTGCCACAGCAGATTGGAAGAGGCCATCTTTGTTAGCGGTTTCCCACGTGTCCTCTTTATTGAGAATCATGCGTTCCCCTTGGGAATCGAACGGCTTGAACCACGCTTCGATGGTGAATGGGCAACAGATATCTTTATCAAAACATGGACCAGCAGGTGCTGACACGTAACTCTCAAAGTCGGCACCATCAATAAACACTGCCATTTGTGCTGCTGCGTAAGCACCTGTAAGGAAAGTTATTGCGAGTGCAACAAATAATAGGCGTTTCACTTTAATTCCTCCTTCATTGAGTTTAATGAGATTCTAGAGTCGAAATGTGAATGCCAATCAACTCCAGACGTTCATGATGATGGAAATCCACCATCATGTGAGAGGGGGTGATCCAATAAGTACAATCATCGGTTAACCCCCTAAAATCCGTGTTGAATCTATTGCTGTATGAGACGCTAGACAGTATATCATAAATGGAAATAAAAAGCAATACTTTTAGGTCTAGATTAAGACGAGCAATCTTGGGAAATTTCTATTCCAATTTGCCCATAACTTTGTAACCATTATTCAATCAAAACCCATAGGTCGCTTCTACGAATAAGGAAGGGTAGCTATTTTAGGATAACCATGCGGCGGGTATCTGAAAACGCGTCCGCTTTGAGCGTATAGAAATAAACACCGCTCGATACCGATTCACCCAATAGGTCCTTACCATTCCAATAGACAGCCGCCTCTCTACTGAGATAGCTGCCTGCAGGCTGTTGACCAACGTCCAACTGACGGATTAGCTTGCCTTGGACATCGTATATACGAACACTCACGTCCGCATCATTGGCTAGGGTGTAAGGTATCCACGTTTCAGGGTTAAACGGGTTCGGAAAGTTTTGAAGTAAGGCAGTCCGTTTGACGTCCCCGAACATCGTCAGTGCTAGGTCACCGCGCGGCTCAACGGATAACGGCAGATTAAGACTCGCTTCATCTTCAGTATCAAAGATATACACGGAACCTGCATCATCGCCATGACCAGTAGCATCCCACTGTACGCCTACGGCAGCGAAGTTGAAGTTTCGGCCGAATTCCCCGTCAATCGCAACGGCACTGCCCATGTTGTCACCGCTGGTCAGACCTGCACCTTCATTCCCTCCCTTTTCAGGTATGATTTCCGCCTGCAATACCCAGTCGGCACCGACCTTCAAAAAGGCGTAAGCCGCACCGGAATCGTCACCCGATTTCGTGTCGGTCGAAGGCGCGCCGACAAGCGCACGATTGACACTAAGCGAAACCGTCAACCCGAAGCCAGCATCTTCCTGAAGCTCTTTAGCGTTCAATTTGGCTTCCTGTGTATAGGTATCCCCAACGCTGCTAAAGATATAGGCAGAGCCGGAACCACGTTTCTTCGCTTCGTTCTCATCTTTGTTTGCTCCGACGATAACACGACTCTTGCTAACGTCAACAGAAACACCAAACGTATCACCACCGTCCCCATCTTCAGGGGTTAACTTTGCCACCTGCACCCAATCATCTCCCTGCCGCTTAAAAACATAAGCAGCACCGGAGTTTCTGTCCGGTGCAGCAGAAAGCGGTGCACCAGCAATGATAGTGCTTCCATCAACACCGACATCCCAGCCCAACCGGGCTCGTGGCGCTGCGTCGTCTGCCTGAAGTTTGGCTGTTTGTTCCCATTTGCCTCCTTCTTGAGTGTAGACATACACAGCACCCTTCTGCTCGTCATGATAGGGAGATCCAATAGCGAGGAGATCTTCTCCACCGAGGTCAACGGCATATCCGAACCGGTCGTCGTTTTGAGCATCAACGGCTTTGAAGTCTTGCACCGGAATAAAACCTTTAGTCCCTTCACGCTTGTAGGTATAGACTTTTCCCGGACCGCCTCCCAAAACATCACCAGCGGTTTTCTTTTTCCCACCAAATTCATAAGCACTAATGACAGCGGTGTTTCCACTGACAGCAACAGCATGCCCGAACCAATCCCTCATATTTCCATCTTGTGTCCTAAATTGATTCAAAACAGCCCACTTCTTCCCCTTCTGTTCAAGGATAAAAACACCGCCACCATTTCCGACATACGAGGTATACCCGGAGATGAGAATTTTTCCACTGATATCAACGGAATGTCCCCAGTTGGTATCTCCGCCTTCCGGGGCAGGAACAATCACCGGTTCAGGGGCTTTGGCATCACTTAGTAAAACCTGTCCAACCAATAGAACTAGACAGGCAAAGATAACTTGCAAGTTTTTCATTAAATAAAGTTCCTTTCAATTGGCTTTTAGGATTCTAACACAAGCTGCAAGTTGAATATCCATGGGATCTCCGGCAGAGTATTTGTCAGCCAAAGCAAAACTCTTAAACAGGAAGATCCCATGGACCTAATCATCGTACTTTATACCCTTTGTGACAATCTTTTCATTCAAAGCAGACATCAAGACAATCCAAAAGCCAAAATGTCCGCCGCTGACCGGATGCAAACCGCATTAATCATCCCCACAAACAGGGGTGATTATTTCAGGATAACCATACGGCGGGTATCTGAAAACGCGTCCGCTTTCAGTGTATAGAAATAAACACCACTCGATACCGACCCGCCCAACCGGTCCTTACCATTCCAATAGACAGCTGTCTCTCTGCTGAGATAGTTGCCCGCTGACTGCTGACCGACGTCCAACTGACGAACTAGCTTGCCTTGGATATCATAGATAACAACGCTCACCTCCGCATCATCAGCTAGGGTGTAAGGTATCCACGTTTCAGGGTTAAACGGATTGGGAAAGTTTTGAAGCAACGCCGTCCGCTTGATATCTCCGAACATCGTCAGTGCTAGGTCACCGCGCGGCTCAACGGATAACGGCAGATTAAGACTGTCTTCATCTTCAGTATCAAAGATATACACAGATCCCTGATCGGCGCCATTATCGGTGGCGTCCCACTGTACGCCGACAGCAGCGAAGTTGAAGTTTCGGCCGAATTCTCCGTCAATTGCAACGGCACTGCCCATGTTGTCACCGCTAGTCAGACCAACAGCTTCGTTCGGTCCTTTTTCAGGTATGATTGTCCCCTGCAACACCCAGTCAGTACCGACCTTCAAAAAGGCGTAAGCCGCACCGGAATCGTCGCCCACTTTCGTGTCGGTTGAAGGCGCACCGACAAGGGCACGGTTGACATCAAGCGCAACTGTCAGCCCGAAACCAGCACCTTCCTGAAGTTCTTCAGCGTTTAATTTCGCTTCCTGTGTATAGGTATCCCCGACGCTGCCAAAGATATACGCGGAACCGGAACCACGCTTATTCTCTGCGTTCTCATCTTTGTTTGCTCCAACAATAACGCGACTCTTGCTGACATCAATAGAAGTGCCAAAAGCATCGCCACCATCTCCGTCTTCAGCGGTCAGCTTTGCTACCTGTACCCAATCGTCTCCCCGACGCTTAAAGACATAAGCGGCACCGGAGTTTCTGTCGGGTGCAGCAGAGAGTGGTGCACCAGCAGCGATAGTGGTTGCATCAACGGCGACATCCCACCCCAACCGGGCTCGTGGCGCTGCGTCGTCTGCCTGGAGTTTGACTTTTTGTACCCAGTTGTCCCCTTCTAACTCGTAGACATATACTGCGCCTTTCTGCTCGTCATGATAAGGGGAACCAACAACAAGGAGTTTCTCTCCACTAAGGTCAATAGCATATCCGAACCGGTCATCGTTTTGAGCATCATCTGCTACAAAGTCTTCCACCGGGTCAAATCCCTTCGGACCTGTGCGCTTGTAGATATAGACCCTTCCCTTACCTGCTCCCAGACACGGACCCGGTCCGCAGTTGCCCGCGGTTTCCTTCTTTCCTCCAAATTCGTAACCACTAACGACAGCAGTGTTGCCGCTGATAGCAACAGCATGCCCAAACCAATCTCTCATTTGCACATTGGGGGTTTGAAAGTGATTCAAAAGGTCCCACTTCTTCCCCTTCTGCTCAAGGATAAAAACACCTCCACCATTTCCGACGTACGAGGTGTACCCGGCGATGAGGGTCGTTCCACTGACATCAACGGAATGACCCCAATTGGTACTTCCGCCCTCCGGAGCAGGAACAATCACCGGTTCAGGGTCTTTGGCGTCACTCAGCACAACCTGTCCAACCAATAAAATCAAACAAGCGAAGGTTATTTGCAAGGTTTTCATTGATAACGCTCCTTTCAGATTGAGAACTCCTTTCAATTGACTTTTACGATTCCAATAATCCTTCTTATCGGACAACCCTCTAGATTATACGCTAATTATTGTAGCACACTTTTACTTTTAGGTCAACAGCCATTTTTTAATTTAATTTGCTAGTAAAGCACATCGGACAAACGCTGCGCTTATCTTTGCGGCATCCCCTGTAAAACCTTCCGCACCCCAGCAAGATTGTGCTTGGCTTCAACGTAGTCAGGATCCAATCGGATTGCCATCTTGAAGTGCTGACGCGCCTCAACGAAATCTCCACGTTTAGCCAAGGCAAGTCCGATGTGATTGTGTGTCTCGGCGTGGTCGGGGCGTAGGCGCAACGAAGCCTGATAGTACGGGATTGCTGCCTCAATTCTATTGAGACGGTAGAGTGTGTGGGCGATGCCGTGCAGCACATGGGGATCCTCCGGACGAATTCGGTTAGCCTCCACATAGTGGCGCCCTGCGGCTTTGTTCTGCCCCTGCCCTATAAGCGCATCGGCAACTGGATTCCAACCTACCGCTTCTGAAAGCAACTTGATAACCTCGTCGGCTGCATCGTCTCTCGAAAGTGTCAGTAGCTCCGCTCGCCGGAGAATGGCTTCTGCGATGATCGTCCCTAGATTTTTCTTTTGGACCTCCTCAATAGCTGCAATCTTTTCGGCAGAAAGTGTGAAATCAATGACCTCCTCTAGGGAACCGGTATGCTTGAGCAGATGATCTTTAACAATCGGAATCTCATTCATCCCGGTGATGTAGTCCAAACTGGTTGCGTAATCAAGCACCGGCAGATCGTCGCGGTAAAGATGAGCTTCCGATGCTAGCGCAGCAAGTTCACGCGGACCTGCCAGATAGCCTCCAAGAAAGACAGGAATCCAGTTAAGCCAATGTTGAGGACCTCCCCAAAAGGTATAACGCAAATCCCGACGCACGGATTCATTGGAGGATAACTGTTCTAGGACAGCGCGACTGATCTTGAAATCTATGTCGTTCACACCAATCAGAAGTAAGTCGGAGGAATTGTACCACAGGAAACTTTGTGGGAAGGCATCAAGGAAGGTTTTAATCACGCCCCGGAATTGGTCCGTTGTGAGCGATGGTATTCCGGGACGGAGTCGTTGCCGGGAGCGGTGGTAGAAATCAGCAGTGTAGAAAAACGCGATACCGGGGCGAAAGATTTGACCGACCTCAATGGCAATCACATCATACATAGCATCACTGTGATTCAGATAGTTGAGTCCATCCTCACTGATCAACTTGACCCGTTCGTCCTCCATCCACTTTGAGTCGAAATGGTCGCGGATAAATTCAAACAACGTCGGCTCGATATCGACACAATCGAGACGGTCAATATCGTACATCAGAAAGCGACTCGGCGTTTGGCCCGTACCGGCACCTACGACGAGAATATTCTTGGGATTCGGGTGCAACAGCGTTGGAATATGCGCCCCAACCACCTGCTGATTTTTTAGATTGCTTCCTTGCCACCATCGGTCAATCTCCAGTTCAATCCACTCCTTGCCTCTCCGGATAACAGCTAAATCCCCGTCAAACCCCTCGCGGAAAGCCACCAGCTGCCGACCAGCCGCAAGAAAGTCAGCAGGAATCCGAGTCCCTGAGGCAAAAGGGATGCAGACCCAGATCAATAATGCTCCAGCGACTGCCCCTCCTCGAAAGAGCGGTGAGAAGGTTCTGTCAATCCAGAACCATGCAGCGAACCCAGTTAATAAGCTAATACCTGTAATAAACAAGAGACTGAACTTTATCCCAAAGATAGGTAGCCCCACAAATCCGATCAGCAGCGAACCGAGAATTCCACCCAGCGTGTTAATCGCTGCCATCCGCCCCGTTCCGATACTTGCCCTTGACGCATCTTCAACAACCATCCGCACCGCAAGTGGAAATGACGCGCCCGAAAGGATCGCGGGAGGCAATAGTAGGAGGAAATACATTCCCAACTCATTCTTGATACCCGCCCAAAAGGTCTGTGGAAGGGTCATAACGGTTACCACCGATAACCCTGTGAGAACTTGAAACAAACCAAAATATCGTGCACGCGGTGTTGACCGATCGAAGAGACGGGAAGCGAGGAAACTACCGAGGACAATACCAACTAGTACCACTGTCAGCGTCAAGGTGTAGGTATAGACGCTATTCTGACGGGTCAAGAGTCGCAGGTAACGTGTCCAAAGCACTTCACTTCCAAGAACGACAAAGCCAACGGAAAAGAACAGGATGGCAATGGGAAGTTGCGTGGCGGTAAATCGTTCTGTAACTATTTTACCCTGACTCGCAGATTGCTCTGAATTTCGATCCAATTGAGAAAGTTGCTTTTTAGTGATGGGTAATAACCAGACGGCAATGCCACACAAGATGTTCAAGGCAGCCCCAAGCTGAACAGTGAGCCGAAGCCCGAGTGTCGGCAGTAAGAAGAGCCCTGCTGCTGCACAGCCCACCGCTGCTCCTAAGGTGTTCACCCCGTAAAGCATTCCAACACAATTAGCAACCCTTGCATCACTGCGAACAAATTGGCGACAAAAGAGGGGAAGTGTGCTGCCCATGAGGATAGTAGGTGGTAGGATAACGAGAGACACTAGCACGCCGCGTGCTACGAATAAAATAGCGGCATGCCCCGCTAGGACGCGATAGATTGGTCCGTAGAGGTTTTCCGTGAAGTCTAGGAGGTAAGGACTTGCCATAGCAAACAGTCCAAGTCCGATTTCGATCAGTGCGTAAAGCCTCAATGGTCGCAACGTTCTTTGACCGATTCGTCCGAACAGGTAACTTCCACAAGCCAGTCCAAGAAAAAAGACCGCTAATACCGTGCTAACGGCAAACGTCGTAGATCCAAAGACTAGGGAAGCCTTGCGTATCCACGACACCTCGTAGACTAGCCCCGCGAAACCAGAGAGGAAGAAACAGATAATTGCAATGCCGTTTTGGATTTTCATAATGAGGTCATCAAATACAAATCAGGTCTTGCAACCAATAGGTTGTTAACTCATCCGTATGGATTGAGCCTATTCAGGACGCAGATATTTTATTTAGTCGCCTTAAGAGAGAATATTTGTGGGACTGAGTCATTGTGCGATGTAAACCGCCACCAGCCATCCTTACCTCTTTCCATGCATGAAAAGGCTTTATAGCCACTGCATGCAAATTCGTGGAAGAATTGGATCCGCAATCCAGCAGCCAAAATGGCATTCAGTATCTCACCGACGCTGTGCTGCCATTCGTAACACCCAGCTTCTATGATGTCCGACCCCGCATAAGTGTGCTGACCACCTTTGTAGAAATCACCTTCGTTTTTTTTGAAGTACGAGTGTCGTACTTGTAGCTCTTGAACTCCATCTGTGTTCTCTTCGGATTCAAATACGTGCGAGAACGGGTGACCATCTAAGATGTAGAAAATGCCGTTGGGTTTGAGAAATCTAGCAATGATATTCGCCCATCCAGACAAATCTGGCAACCAACAAAGCACCCCCATCGCCGTATATACAATATCAAACTTTTCATCCAGCACATCAGGTAGGTCGTAGATGTTGGAACAGATAAATCGGGTATTCAATTGCAGCTCATCATTCAATGCCTTCGCTAGGTCAATTGCAGCATCTGAGATGTCAACCCCTGTCGCCTGCGCACCCAAACGATCCCACGACATAGTGTCCATACCAAAGTGACACTGAAGATGCAGCAAAGACTTGCCTTCGACAGAACCTACCTCAGTTCTTTCTATGTCGTTCAACGTTATCCGACCATTGCGAAATCCCGCCACATCGTAAAACTCAGAGGCTGCATGAACAGGGGTGCGCTCGTTCCAGTTTTTTCGGTTGGCTTCTATGCGATGATTCATAATTGTGTTCCTCTAGTACCACGATTCACTGACGAATCAGCATGAACACGTCGAACACTCTGATAGGGAAAGGGGGCCGCGTCTTCACTGCAACGTTCATGATAGACCGCCGTTGCTAGTACTCGCATCAACGAGTGGAATGCGATCGATTTCTACGTGCAAGGCTAAATTGACATCTCCGACAAGCTATGCTAAAATTAGGCTCTCAGTTGGAAATTATAACGCATTGAAGGTGGGAGTTCAAGGAGGGAAAACAGTTGATGCAAAAACAGGGCAGGGGGCAGATCCTCGCAAAAGGGCTGCGCTTAAGGTGTCCAAGATGCGGTGAAGGTCAAATGTTTGCAGGTATGTTCAAAATGTGTTCGGAGTGCGACAGGTGCCACTTCAGATTTGAACGTGAGGCAGGATACTTCGTCGGGGCAATGTATATTAACTACGGTGTGACTGTTTTTATTGCATTCGCCAGCTATTTTGCATTGGACTATTTCACTTCTATCTCTTTTTTGCCGAACTTCATTCTGTGGGGAGGCTTCAGCGCCCTTTTCCCCATCTTTTTCTTCCGCTATTCTCGCAGCCTGTGGTTGAGCTTCGACTATATTTTCAATCCTTCCGAACCATCAGACTCACAACAGGAAAGGCCGAGGCAACCGCCTTCCTCCTAGGCTATAGGTCTTCAAAATCCCGGAAGTGCTCGCAACGGGCAGGGTGACGTAGTCGATTCAAGGCTCTCATCTCAAGCTGTCGAATTCGTTCTCTGGATAGATTCAGGAGTGAGCCAATTTCCTGTAAGCTGTGCTCCTTCCCATTTTCCAAACCATATCTCAAGGAAACGATTTGCTGTTCGCGCGGTGGTAGCTCGGTCAGCGCTATCTTCACTTGATCCACCAAATTTTGTCGTATGAGTTCTGCTAGCGGATTTGGGCTCTTTTCACACGCGACAAAATCCTCCATCCCACCTTGACCTGAACTAGTATAGCTTTCCAGCGATACGGTATTAGCGGTTAGTTGATCGAGTAGCAGAAGCCGGTCTACAGTGAGTTCTGATGCTTCGGCGACCTCTTTTCGACTCGGTTCACGATTGGTCTGCTGATGCAGGCTTGCTTCCACTCGATTCACCTTCCGAATCTCATTGAGGATATACGCGGGCAAACGAATCGTTCGCCCATAATTGGCAATACTACGCCCAATTGCCTGCTGCATCCACCACGAAGCATACGCTCCAAATTTGACACCACGCTGCCAATCAAAGTGACCAACCGCCTGAAGAAGCCCAATGCCCGCCTCTTGAACCAGATCGAGTAAATCAAGTCCACGCTCCCGATATTTTTTGGCGATGCAAACTGCTAGTCTTAAATTCGCTTCAACAATGCGGTTTTTAGCAGTGTCAATCTCCGCATTGTATAACTTTATGTGTTCTACCAAATCCAAAAGATACGCTTCGGTGGACTGTGGGAAGGATTCAGCGATAATTTTGCGGTTCAGAATAGCACTAGAAAGCAGGTTGTCCAGAGAAAGATCAGGCAGGTAGGTTGCCAACTCCTGGTAGAGTTCATCAACTTGCAACTGACGCTTTTCAATCTTGATGAACAGATTGGTCTCCTCTTCTTGAGTTAAACGTGGGATTTTTCCAATCTGGTGAAGGTAGGTACTTAATAAACCGTCCTCCTGATCTGAATAACGGGTTTCAAATGTTTTGGTGTTATCATTAGCTGCGTCAATTGGAAATTCTTCTGGTGACTCTTGTATCTGTGCATCGGTGGGTACAAAACGCAGCTTCGGGATTGGTAAATCGTTAACGGGCGTTTCAGTAGGACCTTCCAACCGTGTAACTTCATTCGTCTGCAGAGCCATTCTTTCCCCCCAACACTTGAATCTTTGCTTGCACATAAATTGCCTTATTAACCAACTAGGCAATATATGTGCCACATTGTCACAAAATGGAAATTGGGAAGAAATAGGAAAGGGAAATCGGGCATCATCCAACCACGAAAACAGCCAGAGAGAAGATTGGTGACTATTAATTGACAAACATTAATTTTTTAATGATCGTGTTTGATCAACAATTCCAAGTTGGCTTACGCGTCGCACCACCGTCACCTGAATATGACGATGTAACACAAAAGTGACACAAATTGCCATTAATTCTTGCTCAAATCTCGCTGCAACTCCAATTCATTAATCTTACGGTGCAACGACTGGCGCCGAATACCAATTTGCTCCGCCGTTGCCTGAATATTCCAGTGATTCTGCTTGAGTTTGTGCTCCAAGAAAATTCGCTCAAATCCCTGTGAAGCCTCCTTAATCGTTGCGGCATCAAGTAGGCTGCGAAAATCTGTTTCCTGCGAATCTACATTCTCGTCCCCTGCATCCCTTCCCTGATTAAGGAGTTCAGGGACAGACTGAGCGTTCTTTTCAAAGATTTCTGGCGCCAAATCGCGTATGGAAATCCGTGGTCCTGTGCAGGTAAGGATTGCATATTCGATCGCTTTTTCCAATTCCCGCACATTCCCCGGCCAATGATACTGCTCAAATGCTGCGAGCACCACATCGTCAAAACCAAAGGCACGTTTCTGTTCGAGGAGGTGAGAATATTTGTGAAGAAAATGCCACGCCAACAATTCAATATCTCCTTCACGCTCGCGCAATGAAGGCAAAGCAATTATCGGTTTCAAACGATAGTACAGATCGCTGCGAAACTTCCCTGCCTCTACAGCCGCCCCAAGGTCACGATTAGTTGCAGCGATAATCCGAACATCGACCCGTTGCACTCTCACCCCAACACCCTGAATCTCTTTATAATCCAGCACACGCAGTAATTTCGGCTGCATCTCCAGACTCAAATCGCCAATCTCATCGAGAAAAATAGTCCCACCATGTGCCTGCTGAAATTTGCCTGGACGTTGGTCAACTGATGTCGCCACCCGTCTCCCGATTCCGAATAGTTCTGCCTCAATTAACTCTGCTGGAATTGCGCTGCAATTAACGACCTCAAAGGGGCCCTCGGAACGTGGACTATGCTTATGGATGGCGCGTGCGACAAAATCCTTTCCAGTGCCACTTTCGCCGTAGAGCAAGACATCTGTTTCTGATCGCGCAACCCGCCCGACCGTTGTCATCACTTCAATCATGGCAGGACTTTTGCCGATAATTTCATAATCGTCCGCAGAACCTATATTATCATCTTGAGCAGGAGGTTCATGATCGCGCTGGCTCAACACCTCCTTGACGACTTCGATCAGGTGGGTGTAGTTGATTGGCTTGCTAACATAGTCGTAAATCCCCAATCCACTTGCCTCAAGTGCAGTTTCCGAAGAGCTGTTGGCAGTGATAACTATGGCTTGCGGTATCGGCTGTCGTTTCTTGCTCTGCTTAAGAACCTTTAGCCCTGCTTCTCTATCCAATATGCCCTGCGCGTCCGGCATCCAGAGATCAACCAGAATCAAGTCATAAGGCGGATTTTCGTCTAACTGTGCAATTGCCGCATCCCGATTATAAGCAAAGTCAACGGACGCATCAATTGATGTCTCCATCTTGAGTTGGGCATCAATGTATTTACAGGTCGCCTGTTCGTCGTCTGCGATTAAAATTCGTGCGTGTTTCATGATTTGTATCCATTCATGCGTAATTGCCTAAGAAAACAGCGGAAATTGGCTACAGCCGAACGAAAAATGTCGTTCCGATGCCAACCTCGCTTTCCACCCGTACTGTTCCACCATGCGCTTCGACGATGTTCTTTACATTGACCAGACCAAGGCCCAATCCACGTGGTTTAGTTGTATAAAAAGGTTCAAAAATTCGATAGAGTTCATCCGCAGGGATACCCCCTCCCGTGTCCCTGACGATGACAGTAACTCTGTCCTGCTGAAGTATCGACACCTCTACGACGATTTCCAATGTTCCTCCCGACGGCATCGCCTGACAAGCATTTTTAATTAAGTTCGTAAAAACAATACGCATCTTATCATCATCAAGGCGCAGTGGCGGAATTGTCGGTGGCAGATTCATCCGAACTTCAATCTGATTCTCATCAATCACCGGTTGTACCATCTCCACCGCAGATTTCAGGAGGGGTTCAAGCGCCTGTTGCTGAAAATTCATGTGGGAATCTTGGAAAAAACTGAATTCATCTTCAATCATTTCATCCAACTTTGTTACCCACCCAATAATCTGATCCATTTCACTAACAATCTCTTTGGGCTGCTCTCTCAACTTGAGAGGGTCTTGCTTTTGGAAGTTAACCCGGATCATTTCTGCAGGAGCCCGGATCAGGTTCAGGGCATTTCGTAACTCATGGCGAACACGTGCCGACATCACACCAAACACAGCTTCTTTTTCTGATCTGACCAACTGATCTTGCGTCGTTTGTAACTGCCCTAGCAAATGCCGCAGCCGAAGATGCGCTAGGAGTAAGCTGCTGATCCCACTACTAAGCAGCAATGCCAGACTTGATCCGGTAACTTCAATCCAAAGGTCAAAGAGAACAAACATCCCACCAACAAAAAGAAGGTGACATAGTATCAATCCGCTGCCAAAAAGTAGCATAGATCGGTAACTATGTCCGCTCCGGTAGATTAATATTGTTGCTACAGCAGAGAGAATCGCAAGACAAACAATATAGAGCCGATTTCCACCTCGACTAAATTGCCAAACGAAATCTTGATTTAACAGACCGTTGAGAAGATTTGCCCGCAGAGCCAGTGCTGACAGTTCACCCAAAGGTGTCGCCCTTTTGTTGACACCTTCCGTCGTGATACCAATCAACATGCACTTATTGCTAAATTCGTGCCGAAATCGGTCCGTCTCATTATCCGACATTGATAGGGCATCAACAAAAGAAACAGGTTGAAACACCCCCTCATCACCGGCAAATCGAATGAACAATCGCCCCCGTGAGTCAATAGGAATACGAACCACCTCTCCCGCCGGCGAGTTGAATTCCAGATGTTTTCCAATCCAAAATCCCTCCCGCACTTTTACGGCGGTCGGGAAAACACCATAGGTTTGATACAGGATCGACATTACGAGGGAGTAACGATAGGTCCCTGTGGCACGATCTTCGACGACAAGTTGAGCAGAGCGGCAAATGCCATCGGAATCACTCAATGGAAAATAGCTAAAGCCCCAACCCTGCGCTTGTGCTAAACTATCGGGTAAGGTGCGCCAATCGGTGACTTTTGGCAGCACATGACGGTCTACGGTCTTCGGCTTAGGGTAGGGCCGGATAACAAATAGCTTTTTACCGGGAATCCGCTGTGCGTCTGGCCACTCACGATTGAATGATGCAACTAAACCGATTGCCTTCGGATCTACTTGCTGGAGAGTTCTTATCAACGCAGCGTAAAGATCGGAACGCCATGGCATCGGCCCAAGCACCTCCTCACTCTTGGCATCAATCGTAACCAACGCAACTTGAGAGGAAATTGGCGGAACAGGAGGCGCAGTCCACCGTAGTCGGCTATCTAGCGTCTTCAGTTCAATAAACTCAAAAGTACCCAGATCACGTAGAAACCCAACTACTATGAACGGCAGCAGGCTCACGATGCCGATCAGGAGATATACTTTCTGAGATCGCGCTAGTTTTGAGAGCATAAAGTTGGGTGAGGCGTAAAATGTGCAATCAACTTATTTGCTCACGGGCTCACTCCCCTGTTTTCCCTCTACTACTGACTCCCTTGATACCACGCTGTCGTGAAATTCTGTTGAGACGATTGGATCTGCACAGCAATCCAGACCGTATCTTCCCCCTGCCTCTCGTGGATTAACTGCTGATTTGCGGCAATCTGTTTGGCGTTGTTGGAGAGGACCTCACTGTCAAAAACAACGAACAGCTGCCCTTTTTCATTTACGTCGAGATCAACATTAAGACCAGCATGGTGAAGCAGTTGAGCATACAGCAAAGGACGACGTGATATTTTCACCTCAATCTTGTTGAGTATACCGTAGATTTTTCGAGCTAAGTCCAGATTGGGCGCAGGATACACAGGATCTTCCGCATTTTCTCGGACAGAGTTAACGAGGACAGGAGAGACCAACGATGCAATCTCATCGGGAAGCAGATCGATTTTGTGCCGGAGGGTTTCCAGTTCACTCTGGCTTACCTTCACCGCAGGTAGTCCCTCAAGAGCCGAAGCGCGATTCCGTGTTTTTCGCTTATTGCCAACGGGCAGCACATCCGTTGCGGGATCTTCATCAAAATCTTCACTAATCCGCCTCCCTTTTTGGGCTTCCCGGTGCTGAAGTCCTTCATTGATTAACGTACGAACAAGGACCTCACGTCCACCTGACAGGGTCGGTAAGCGGGTGTCATCTTCTATTTTTAATCGCATCAGCGAGAAAGGTGGCATTCGCACTAAATCGTCTGCAGCGAGGACCATGCCTTTCTCCAGAAAACGCCACTCCTGTTCGCCAGTTTTTAGAATTTCTATCTCACCAAATGTAAATGTCGCTGTTGACTCTCCCGATTCGGCATACGAGGTGTACGCCAGCATCATACAGAGTAAACAGATTGTAGAGGTCAAGGTTTTGTGGGCTATCATTGAGTTTCCTCCTAGTGTAACCTATTTTAGTTCATTGGTTCATTCGTTTACAGGTTCATTAATGAATGTACTAATCTACTAATGGACTAACGTCGGAGAGTGCGTTCAAAAATTCCATCAGCCATGGAGTGGCGAGGTCCGCATCGATCCGTTTTTGGGTGAGGTCTTTTGGAATAGAAAACTGGATCGGTTTTCCCGGCAAGGAACTCTCACCATATTTTTCCCAGGCATCCTCAACAGTTTCAGCCCGGATATTTACCGCTTGGAGCGATCGACCCCCTTCCTGCCATGCAGCGGCAAAGCCTTTGTTGATAAGGGTTGTCTCAATCGGAATCCAAGCCTGCCCGTTGACTGTCTCGTAGTAATCGTTGGGCAAGCCTATCTCCTGCGCTTGTTTAACAGAAATATTGCCTAGATTGAATGCCATCAACACATGACTTTGTAATTGAATGAGTGCTGTTTTGATGCCAACTGATTCAAGCAGAGAGCAGTAAAGGACTGTGCTGTCATCACAGTCGCCAAAGGTCGATTTATCGTCATCTCCTGAGTGCTGCCCCATGAGGCTCTCCAGCATTTCATGGGGATACTTAATTTCATCAATTGTCCCCCTCTGCCGTGGTATATTTGGATCCCGCGCATACGATACACCGTGCAGAACATTAAATAACAACATGGCGACATACAAATTCTCTGGCATATCCACAGTATCCATCTCCGTCTGAAATGCAGTACGCACCTGATTGATGAACGCACCAATTGCCGAATCCGCCGCCGAACTTTCCGAGGAAATGAAACAAGCAAGTTTCGCAACATCATCCAACTGGATTGAATGATTATCGTGTAACAAAAATGTTACAGGAAAAGTTCGGTAGGCGGAGCCACCGCTCTCAATCACTTGAATCTGTGCCTCGACAGGTTGATTTTGCGACAATTGCAGCGCCTTCGGTGTTAAGACCAGTTGTTGTATTGGCACCGAAGCGCGTTCTAACGGCTGCATTTCAATAACAGAAGCAACTTCCGTGCCGTTTTTGCTGACAAATTCAGGAATAAAGAGTTTGATATGAACGGTTATCTCTTTGTTGCTCTCGTTTTTGAGCCAAATCCTTCCAATCTGATTCGCTCTCTCAAGTGGATAGTAATACTCTCGATCCGCCTCTGTAATTACGAGCGGCGTAGCACTATCCAAGATCTCCTTCTCTAGATCTCGATTCGATGTAGCATAATACCGACGAAGAACCGGATAGAGATCTCTTATGCGAACATCCTCAATGAGCACCGGCAACTTCCGAAAATCGAAGCTGAGTGAAAGCCCAACATAGGCAGTTGGTGGCAACGTCGGAGGGAGAAGATACGCAACGTTAAAATCCATCCATCTATATCTTATGCTTCCGCCTATCGAATAGGTCGGCGGCTCCGATGTATACAAATCTTTCTGGAATCCTGCACGGAGGGCAAAATTTTGAGTCGGCCCAAATTCTGTGCCGAGCTGCAACCGGTCTGTCAGATCTGCCGAGATTAGCCAATCTGAAACGGGACGATATGCGATACCAAATTTGTATGCAGTTGGAAAGACCTTTTCGCTGACATCTGAATCGTGACGTATCCAAGTGCCGTAGCTCAATCCTTCCCTAGATCCAAAACCGATAAAATCTTGCGCAAGTATCCCCAACTTCCAGCGGGGGTGCGGCTGGTACAGAAGACCAACATCCGTGCCCCAACCTGTTGCTGCCCCTCTTGATCGACCATCCAGTGCAATTGACCACGTAAAGTATTTTAGATTTGCCCCAAGGGATAGTTGAGACAAGGGAGCATAACTATAAGCGAAGTTGAAGCTGCTACGACTTGAATCAAGCTCTTCGTCTTCAATACCAACCTGCAGCCAATCAATGCCGAGCGCCATCTTCTCGGAGGTTGGCAAAACCGCGCTGAGATAGCTTGTTTCCAATGCCTTGAACAACCCAGAGGGCGTCTGTTCAAACCCTACAGCATATCTATCCAAACGGGGCAGTCCGGCGGGGTTTCGACGCACGGCGTTTTCATCGTCCGCAACCCCGATGAATGCCCCTCCCATACCGATGGCACGGGCACCTATTGTCGCCTGCTCCTCAGCACCATATATCGTAGTTGTCACGCATAACATGAAACATACTGAAAGATAGCATCGCACTCCGAATATCACGTGAAGTGCACTCAGTTTTGTTAAGACTATTTCGGTAATCCATATCATTGAGACTGAAGACTCTTTGACGTACTCCCCCACCCTGAGGGGAGGGGATTCTTACACGCTGTGCTAGCCGAGTTTAAATAGGTGTGGATTGAACCGGACACCTATCGGGGACGCCATCGCCCCAACTACGGGACTCAGTATGAATCCCGATACTTTATTCCAGAGGTTGATTGCACCTACACCATCTCGGTGATATTCAAAGCCGCAGTGATTGCACTGATAGTTCCGGCTGGTTGGCTTCTTTCGATTGCCACACTGCGGACAGGTCTGAGAGGTGTATGCCTCAGATACAAGCTGGACTTTGAGTCCTGCAAGTTCTGCTTTGTAGCATATCATGAATTGGAGTCGGGCAAACGCCCACTGGTGCACCTTCTGGTTAGCCTTCTTACTAAACTTCGCTTGGTCACGGATGCCATTTAGGTCTTCCATCACTATCGTATCTGCCTTCGCCTTGATGCAGTCAGATATGAATCGACTCGTGATTTTATGTTCAGCATCATTGATTTGAGCATTCAATTTTGCTAACATCTTCTGCTTAACTCGCTTGAGATGATACCAACGTTTAGACCGTTTCTTGCACTTGTCCATTTTGGATTGGAAAATGGTCTTCACTTTGTTCAGATATTGCTTAATAGCACGTAAAGCGCGCCCGTTGTAGATTATGGTGTGGTCGCCGTCATGAGAAACTATCGGGTGGATTTCACCCATGTCTATAGCAACCACTTTACCCGTCTCACGCTTGGGCGGTGTTTGTGCTTTGTAAACCAATGAAAAGTAGTAACTGCCCCGTTGGAAGTACTTCTACATACACTGGCTTTACATCTGATTTGAGGGGGATAGCCGCATTACCTTTACCATTTGACAGTCGGATAACACCATCTATGAAGGTAATACCATTTTGTATCCAACGCACCTTGTAGAAACGGCGAGTCCGAAACGGTGGTTTGGCATCTCAATTACTCTTGACAGCACGAAAGTAACTCTTGAGTGAGTCAAAATAGGATTGGATTATCGCTTGCACTGTCTGTGAATGAAGATTGCATCCACGCAAGCGCATATACTTTTGGACGGCTCCTTGAGATAGCCAAAACCCTTTTTTCTTTCGGACCTTGTGAATCAGCGAAACTATCTTTGAATAGCAACAACCTGATTCATGGGCAAGCGTATCCAATTCAGGGGTCGGTGACACTTTGAGTTTCTTAGTTGTATACATGAGGATTGTTCTTTCGGTCTTTCATATCCTGTATCAAAGGGTGTGGGAAGCACCACCGAGCGGTGGCGTGATACCTTCCCACCGAAAGACAACACATGTATACCACATTTTACCATTGGAATCAAGGCTAAAGCCTTGAAAGAAACTATGCTAAAGCATGGGTGTATCCCCAACCTAAAGGATGAGGACTTACCCCTAAAGTGATTTTTTGTTAATAGGTAACGAGACGCAAATTCTAAAATCTATGACAATAGAAATTCCCCACGTACCCGCTGGCGAGAAATTTACCCTGTGACAAGAAAAGTTTTGACAGCCGGCAACTTTGATTTTATAATTTTACCATATTTCTAACCGTTTTAGCCATTTGCTTCAGCTTCCAGAATCCCCTCACTCACGTCTTACGTTTCACGCTTCATTCATTAATCATTCTGTACTACAACAACTTTTGTCCCCAACGCTCCCTCGCTCTCAACGGTGACGAAGTAAAAATTGCTGACGACCCGCCGGTTGTCATCATCATGCCCGTCCCACTCGAAAACATGTCCTCCCACCGACAAGGGTTCCGATTCTCTTAGTAAACGTCGCAAGCGTCCGGCTTCATTATAGATTTTAATCGTTATATCATCAGGACGATTCAATCGAAATGAGATCCACGTTGATTCCCGGCTAGGTGAGAATACCCGTGGTTGGCAGGTTAAATCGGAGATAATTGTGTTTTCATCCGTTTCTACAGCAGGTCTTGTTGTGATGGCATATCGTCCAAGGACCGAAACCACCGTTGAGATTGTTCCGCGCTGTGCATTAATTGTCCCACCAATAGGACGCCATGTTTTGCCATCCCAGTGAGTGATTGTCAAGGCCTCTTTTATTTTAGAGCTCGAAAGTAGTGCTGCATCTTCAACGGAAAATTGGAGGGTCGCCGGTTTCAACTGGTGTAGCCGTAAATCCTCAGGCGCAAAATCGTAAGCCTGAAAGGGTATCGGGGAAACAGGGAGCGAAGATTTCTCTGCCACCGGATTTATTGTCACAACAGTTGTCCGTGGCAAGCTGTTCGGCGGAAAAGTGATTTTGGCACGATTGTCATGGCTTGCCACTATGCCACCGATTTCACGATCTATATTCGGATTGAAAAATATATGCACCTGATCAACTTCTCTATGTCCTGCTGTATCTTCCACAATCAACCGCAAGGTATATCGTCCTGATAAGTTCGGTGCATCCCACAGTGCTAGTACATCACGGGTGACAGGGTTGGAAAACGCCGGCGGTTTGGAGATAGGCAACCAAGTATCAGGAGATTCCCCGGCCCCATATTCAAGGATATATTCCTTGAAATTTCGGTCATCTGCGGTGCCACGGATCTCGATTCTCTGTCGCACCTGTTCGTTCTCAGCGGGAGAAAGGATTTCGACCTGCGGGCGGAGTCTATCAACTTCGACCGTAACCGACGTAGTCGCAAGATGCGGTTCCTTATCGTAATCACCATTCGGAGTATCCCTCGCTATCAACTCAATCGTGTATAAACCGGCGGCCGCCGTTCGTGTATCCCAACGATAAAGTGTGTCGTCTGTAACAGGCGCTGTTGAAACAAAAGGAGGCAGGGATTCACCTGAAATAGAATCACCGGGAAAGATACGGATCTGGTAATCCAGAAAATCTGTTGCATCAGTCGCAGTACCTTTGATTTCATAAACGTCGCCAATCACAGCGTTTGCTTTTGGCGCGGTAATGATCACGGTCGGAGCGAGGGAGTCAATCACAAACTCCCTGCTTGCCCCCGTCAAATCCCGGTTGCCTTCCCTATCAATGGCATAAACCGTAAAACGATGCGGTCCCTCTGTGAGACCTGATAATACTGCCCGTTTATCCTCGCCCTCATCGTCAGTGGGGATTAGCGGTCCATCGTCAAGTTGGTAGAGATAACGAAGTTCCCCAGTTGGCGTACTAGCATCGCCTCCTTCAAACTTAAAGACAACACTTGTCTCTCCAACAATCTCGCCGTTTTGCGGACTATCATCGGTAATTCTTGTACGAGGTGGAGCCTTCTCCGGACTGAAGATGCTTAACCCACCGTTATCCCTACTACCAAACCAGAGTAGCCCATCCACTTCGGCGATTGCAGAAATGTTGTTGCTGTTGAGTCCATCATTCGCAGTCAGTGTCCGTTCAAACCGGCCGTTTTGGAATAAACTGACACCATCTGCGGTTCCGATCCAGATTCGATTATCTCCATCGCGGTAAAGTGCCTGCACACGGTTATCTGCCAATCTATCGGTGGTTGTCAGCGAAACAGTGAGATTCAAAGTCTGTTTGTCAAAAATCTGGATGCCGGTATCTGTTCCAACCCAGATTTCGCCGCTAGGCACCTCTAAAATTGTGTGAATCGAGAATGGTTTAGGCAGGCTGTAAAAATTGTGTAAATTTCGTCCATCGTAAACCCACAAATCGCTACCACCTTCTTCGTTGCCAACCGTACCAAAGTAGAGCCGCCCCTGCGAGTCTGTGAACATAACGACGATTGTTCGGTCAATTTCCAGAAATTGATTTCTTTCCCACTGTTGCCCATCATAACGGTCCAAACCGGGGAGGTCATCGGTCGGCAAGAAACCCGTAGCAGCCCAAACATCGCCAACTGAATCGGCAATAATGGATTGAACACTATTGACGTTGATATCTGGAATCCGAAAAACTTCCCACGATACTCCATCGAAAATGCCTATACCAGCGTTCGTACCAACCCAGATTCGATCCCGAAGATCCTCGGCTAACGCCCGAACCTCATTTCCCGGTGTCTCGGTGACCAACTCAATCCTATTCTGCGTATAGTAGCTCAATCCACTGCGTGTTCCGATCCAAAGCCTACCCCGCCGGTCCTTCAGCATCGCTGTCACACTATTGTGACTTAATCCGTCATCTATAGTAATCGATGTCCAAGATCGATCTGAAAAATTGACCCCATTATCGCGTGTCCCAACCCAGATCTCGCCGGTTCGTGTTTCAAACAGGGCTTGAATATTGTTGCTTGCCAAACCGTTCGCTCTGGTCAGATGCCGCCAACGTCCTAAATCACGGAGTGCCGTTGGGGAAAATTGTGCAAGCGGGTAAAATTGGCTGATGCCAGCAGTGGTCCCAATCCAGATTGTTCCTTCCCCATCGCTCATTATGGCTTGCACATTGCTTCCGATCAGAAGCCCATCTTCTGCCGTTACAACATGCCAAGCTGAACCATCGTAAACCGCCGCACCAGCCGTTGTACCGATCCAAAGATTGCCGAATCTGTCCTCCAAAATCGCCTGCACATCACCATTCGGTAAGCCATCGTTCACGCTAAAAATTTCCCAGCCCCCGTTATTGAAACGACTGATAAGATTTCCACTTTGGAGACGGTTGCTCTGTGAAAGACCAAACCAGAGGACCCCAGCCTTATCTTCATAGATAATCTGTACGCCTTGATTGAGTTGTCCAACTTCTGCGCTATCCACAGAGTGCCAAGCCGAACCATCAAACCAGTTGACCCCAATCGGCGTCCCAACCCAGATTTCGCCATTTTGGCGTTGGATCATTGTCACAACACGCTCACCGATACCGATCAATCCCGTTCCCTGGGTATAATGTTGTAACCAATCAACCTGTCCTTGTGAATTGTCCCATACTCCTCGATAAACTCCCGCCTCCGTCGCAACCCAAATGAAGCCCATATTGTCTTCAAATACCTTGAAAATATCAGCACTTTGGGGTCCCCCATTCGACCTACCGGCTTCGTGCCAGAAGCCGTCTAAACGGCTTAATCCCCTGTCTGTTCCTATCCAAATTTGCCCGGACCGATCCTCAACGATAGTTCTCACATTGTTGCTGATTAGATTATTATCGCTGAATCGTGTGAAATTTCGCCATTGAAAGTTTTGCTGGGCAAATGTGGTGTCAGGTACCAGAAGGAAAAGAATAATAGAGAACGCGACAGGTGAAAGGCGAAACGGGAAGTGAAAACTATATTTGGAAAATAAGTCGATGCGTAGATGAAAAGATTGAAAAAAATAGAGAAATGCACTCATTGTGTAGATATCCAAACTAACAATGCTAATTACTTTTAGGACTTACGCAGTTGAACGGTAAAATCCAACCCCTTCGGCTAGTCCCGATACTCGGTTCCGTTTCAATGCCCCACCGGCACGATTCGGCAATTTGGCAGGGCCCTGTTAGGTCCCAGAAAAAAATTCACCCTCCCATCGGGGGTTCATCTTTGGTGGATGTCTCTTTGAACCCTGATGGGGCCTAGCTTCAGGGCGTTTGTAGATTTTTACCACGCAACAGAAGGTGCGTGTAGATGGCTTTTTGAACTGCCAAATACACAATATTTATGAACCGTTTTTCACTGAAATGGCACCATAACCTCGCCAAATGTCAGGGATTTGTCAGGTCCCTTACAGGTCAAAACTCTGAAGTGCGTAAGTCCTAATGTGTAAAAATCATGTAATGATCCGTCCTAGCACCTTGCGTTATTATAACCTATTTTTTGACCATGTGCGTAAGTCCTAACTTTATTACCATTTGTTGTCTTGGTCAACAGTTACTTGAAGCGCGTGTCCGACGAATTTCACAATCAAACCACTGTTCTTGAAAGTTGACGGCTTTGGCGATTTCGCCGTCCGTTAAATCTATGTGGGTTTCAGGAACAACAATTAACTTGTCATCGTCGTCGTTCAACCGATGGATAATGGCAATACATCTACCTTCTGCTACACGTAGAGGTCGGCTGACCCCTAAATAATATGCATCTAATTCTTCACCGTCAGCGGATTGTGTTCCGGGAACATAGCCGTAATTGACCTCATAGACGAAACCGTGTTTAGGATGGTTGCTGCCGAGAGGTCTGTCCATAATAATTGAGACCTCCTTACCGAGATATTGCTCTGCAAGCAATAAAGAACGAGACCTGTTCTTCATTGAAATACTTCTCCTATTTGCCGATAATCATTTTCCGGGTTGCATGGAAGGACGCTGTGGAAAGTGTGTAGAAATAGATCCCGCTGGCGACAGGCTCACCATATACATTCCTTCCATCCCAGTACGCTGCCTTGCCTCGAGTCAGATAGTGTCCGGGCATCAGGTATCCCAAGTCGAGCTGACGGATAAGCGTCGCAGTAGTATCATAGATCCCAATCGTGACCTGACCGGCTGAAGCAAGGTGGAAAGGAATCCACGTTTCTGGATTGAATGGGTTAGGATAGTTTTGCAGCAACTGATTATGCACCGGGACCGGTGGGAAAAGGAGATATTGCAAAACCTGTCTAGCCCGGATAAACTCTGGAGAATTGTTAGGCATCAACAAGAGTTCGCGGTAAATTGATTCAAGCTGCTTGCGTATCGATGGTGGAATTAAGTACAGGGATTCACCGGCGGCTTGCGGAGCAGCACGGGTTTCATCAGTCTGATAGGATTCACCAAAATGTGCACTTACTAGTACAGAATCGTTGATATCGATAACACCGTCACCATTGACATCTGGATAAATATCCAAGTCTGTCGGAATTGGCTGCCCTATGGATCGCACGACAATGCTAAGATCGAAGATGTTCACAACCCCATCGACGTTGACATCCCACGGTTGAACGGGGTCTTCGACAATCACTTTTAACTCGTGAATTTCACAATCGATTCGCTCCTCATTTGAGTCGACAAGAATAAGATTTCGCAACTGAATTTTGCTCAATCCAACGGCTTTTGCCCGAAATGAAGCGCCCAACATGATGCCGCTACCAGTTATTCCGCTAGCGCCTGTTATGGCAGCACTGACATCTTTGTATATCCCATTTATCTGGTCTGGTGGCTCTGTCGGCTGATGTCCAATTCCAGATTCTCCAAAAATAGTTCGGAACTTGGTGACAGTCACAAACGTTAGCGCATCAGGATTGGTCCATTGCAAATCGAACTCAAACCCTCTTAAGTCGATGACGGATTCGACGAAAACGTCAACCGCAAACTCCTCTCCTAAATTGATCCGCCGAACCGAGGGAACTATCCTCACCACACAACCTAGGGCTTGGAAGTCCCGGACCTCAGACCAATCACTGACTCTGCCGAAGCTGCCGGTACGAACGCGCCACCAATAGTGGGAGATATTGTTCTCAGCATCAAAGGATAGCTCGTTGACAGTAGCAGTTATTAATCGTGTGTTCGCAGTAATAAAGTTTGAATCGCTGGAAATTGCAATATCGTAGTAGACTGCATCTTTAACGGCTCCCCATTTCAAGTTGATTTGTGAAGGTTTGACAAACTTGCCTCCTTGTGGTTCAACGAGCACCGGCCTTAAATGACTTGAATTCCAGATAATGATCGTTCCCTCGGCTGCCCCTACGACTGCTAGTTGAGGACTAGTTGGACTGAACGAGAGATCGTGTATGATTTGCGTGTCGAAAGATTGGAGTTCAGAGCGGGTAGAAACATCCCACAGTTTGAGGGTGTTGTCAGCCGGTGAATTTAGTAGCCCCACAGCGAGGAGGCGTCCGTTAGGATTAAAACGAACTGACATCACTTGGCGGTCATAGGTCGCAAACGGTTCCGTCTCCCCGATCCTGTCACCGGGTGCCGCCGTATTGATGTTCCACAGTCGGACAGTTCCATCCCTAGCCCCCGACGCGATGAGATTACCGTCCGGATGGAATGCAACAGAAAGAATCCCTTGCATATGTCCAGTCAAGCTATGAAGTTGTGAACCATCAGAGGCATTCCACAGACGCACAGTGCCATCCTCTGATCCGGAGGCGATTATGCCGCCATCTGGACTAAATGCAACAGACCAGACAACGTCTGTATGCCCTTCAAGAGTTGTTATAAGTGCACCAGTGTCCGCTTCCCACAGTTTGAGCGTCCGATCTCGTGATCCAGAAACGATGCGGCTCCCATCGGAATTAAAATCCACAGACGTGACCTGTCCAACATGTCCCTCAAACGCACGAATCTCTTGTTGCGCCTGTATATTCCACAATCGCACCGTTCCATCAAGGGACGCAGATACAAGATTGCCGTTGGAGCGGAAAGCGAGGTCTTCGACTTTGCCTGTATGTCCAGTCAGGGTATACATTGGTTCACTGACACCGATTTCCCAGATGAGAATTTCATTTGCACCACCAGAAGCGAGCCACCTTCCATCAAGACTAAACGCAACGGAAAGCGCCCGTCCAGTATGTCCAAACAGAAATTGGTGAGAGAACTCAGCATAGCTGTTTACACAGAAAAGGACGGCGAAAAAGACTGAAAATGATGAAATCAAGCGTTTCATGGTATCCCCCGGAAACGTCAAACGTAAAAATACGGTTTGTAAGGCAAGCACAATCTATGCCAACATAAACTGTTAACCGTAAAAATACGCCGAGGAGGTATCAGGAATTTGTAGATCCGAGAGGAGATGCGTCGGTTTGAGCGTGAGAGTCTACCAAGGGCCAAATCTTACGTTACGGGTTCCACCAATAAGTCATCTTTCCGACAAATGTGGATTCCTCCAACTTGGCACCTGCGCCGCTGCCGTCATAGATTTGATTGAAAACAAGGTAGAAGTCGCTGCCGGGGCGGTAGATGTAGTTAAGCAGAAAGTTAGCGGAAATCTCACCGCTATCGCTGTTCCATTGGGCAAACAGTTTAGTAAAGAATCTTGTGGAAAAGGAATAGCTTACACGCGTACCGAAAATGCTCGCATTGAATGAACCCGCAGGAAGGGTAACCCGATTAAATTGGAAACGCGGCTCAAGACTGAAGTGCCCATTTGGCTTGAAATCCGGTCCGATATCAAAACCGACCCTTTCCCCATCGAAGAACCCCCCAAAATTCGTTCCTAATTGGAGAGACACCATCTGTGAGTCATCGGTATTAATCGAAACCCGGAAGGAATTGAAATGATATTCGTCGATCGGAATCGTGATGTCATCTCGAATTTCAAAATCCTCGTCGAGGCGTTCAAAGGTTCGCTGCGCCTGAAAACCAAACCAACCTCCGCCTTCTAGCTCAAACCAGTTCATATATGTAAACTCTCGGGTTGCTAGCTCATTATCTCGATTGAGGATGAAGTCAACTTCAGGGCCCGCCCAAATTTGACGAATCCCAAATTTAGCAAGCATAGGTGTAAATCGCATTTCACCGCGGAAGCGGCGGACATCTTGCCGCCGGACATATCCAACTCCGGGTTGAAAGTTCTCGCCGATATCTATGTATGAACCCTCTAGGCGTAAATTCTCATTCCGCCAATCACCCCCAAAGTACAAAGCATCCCTTTGATCGAACACGCCCTCTTCAAACGTGCGAGCCCATAGCCCACGAAAGTTGATATTATCGGAAGGACGATACGCAACGTCAAATCCACCTGCGCGGTTGTATGTGTCAGCGTTTTGTTTATTGACCGCAATCAATCCAACAGTCGAACCGCTGAAGAGATCTCGCCTCATGCGCAATACCGAGTAGTTCATACGCGGCTCATCAACGATTTCATCAGGGTCAGTAACAGAGGCATCAGTGTGAAATTTATCCGTAAAAACATTTAATAGACCGATGCCGTAAGGTCCCATTTTACCGGTAATCTTGCCACCAGTGATAATCGGGACAGCATGTCCCTCCGCAAGACCGATGCGACGGCTATAAAAGAGGAGTAGTGGCGGTGGGCGGCGGAAACTAGTGCGGGGGATACCGAAATCAAACAGCCCGGCACCTTCTAAGAAGAAAGGACGCTTCTCCGGGAAGAACAGGCTGAAACGGGTTAAGTTAACCTGTTCCTCATCGGCTTCGACCTGCGCGAAATCAGTGTTGAAGGTGAGATCCGCGATAAGATTTGAGGTAATCCCATACTTAGCATCAAGGCCGAGTTCAAGCTCTCCATTCGTATCGTCATCTACCTCGATTCGACTCACCCCCGGCAAAACGTAAGGCAACAACTCGAGATTCCGGGAGGGCGTAATTCCTTTTAAGCCTACCAAACGTCCAATATTAGCAGTGCGATATCTGGCTCGCCAACCATGTGCTCTGGAAACCGGTGCCCACATCCCTTCTTCTTGGTTGCGCATGAGGCTCCGTCCCATATTCATGCCCCATGTCATTACATCACCACGATCAAAACGGAGTTGACTGAACGGAATACCAATCTCTGCTGTCCAGTACTTCTCATTAGCTTTTGTGCGACAGTCCCAGACTGCATCCCAGTTTTCGTTCCGGCTGTCTCCATTGTCCATTATAGCAACATCTTCCATTGCCCCCAATGGATTGACACGGAAGAAAAACCCGCTCCGCTGGTCGTTATAGGTATCTAAAAGTACAAAGACATTGTCGTTGTCCCATAGGTTGCCGTCGCGGCGCATCTCGTTGGCGGCCACTTTAGAAATATCCGAGTCAAAACAGGTAAAACCAAAATAGATGTTTTTGTCATCATAAAGAATGCGAACCTCTGTTGCCTCCGTCATCGGCTTGCCCTCGTCCGGCTCCATCTGGACAAACTGACCAATGCGCTTGGCGTTCTGCCAATCAGGTTCAGTAAGATCGCCATCAATCTCAATGGCTTGAAAGGTCCGGTACGCCTCTGCTTTGTACTCTATCGGGGAGGGATCTGCGCTCACAATTAGCGGAAATGACAAAAAGATGGTCAAACAGATTGCTTTGAATCCCAATCTTATCGCGGGAAATAATCCTCGATTTTGAGCAATTCTACATAGTGAAAGTTGATTCCAAAGACTAAAATAAGCAGTCATTGCTTGTCTCCCGTCTTGATTGTTCAAATTAGTAATCACTGGACCAACCTACAGATGTCGCTGAATTTGATTAAAACTGTTTGAATCGAGTCTGTGATAGTCTGGAATATCGTACCGATTCCCACGGACATCTGTTACAAGCAGTCGCGCAGGTGGAAAATGTCTAACGTTCTGATGAAGCCCCTGCACAGAGAACGTGATTCGTCCACGCGATGTTTCAACCTCCCAGTCATGGATGCCGAATCGCTCCTTGACGCGGTAAACCTTCTGTATGATAGGTGTGAAGTATCGTTTATCGAGCTCCTCGCGCAGGATTTCGAGACTTTCGGAGTCGAGTCGTGATGGGTCTTCAATGATACCGATTTCTACCTCCTCTCCAATCCCAAGCGAGATATAACGATTGGGGTCGCTCAACGGGAGGATGCGGCGCACCGCCACACGAGTGTAGCAGACCTCTTCTAGGATCTCCAGACGCGGAGTTCCCATCGGTGACCGAAATAGGCGTATCTTCTCCGGATCCAAATATCTCGGCGTGAAATCATCATCGTCAAGCGAGAGTGGGAGTGGAGGCCCCGATTCCAAGGCGGCGATACCCTTAGACATCTTTTCTTTTTCTGTGTTCATGTTTATCCCTTGACAATCTGTGCCTCTGCGCGAAGTTCGGAAGCTTGCCGCTGTGTCTCGACGAGGTTGTAGTAAATTCCCTTCTTCTCCATCAATTCTTCATGTGACCCACATTCGACACCTCGGCCCTTGTCTATAACAAAGAGGCGGTCTGCGTTCCGCAGGGTGGAGAGCCGATGGGCAATGGCAAAGGTGGTACGGTTTTGCACAAGTCGATCAATCGCCTGCTGGATTTTGCGCTCCGTCTGAACGTCAACCGACGAGGTCGCTTCATCGAGAATCAGGATGCGCGGATTGTGTAGGATTGCCCGTGCAATTGATATTCGCTGCCGTTCTCCGCCGGACAGCCTACCACCCCGTTCACCAACCTCCGTGTCATATCCATCAGGAAACTTCACAATGAACTCATGGGCGTTGGCAGCTTTTGCGGCGGTAATGACTGCTTCCATCCCCGCGCCCGGTTTTGCGTAGGCGATGTTCTCCGCAATGGTCCCATTGAAAAGGTACGGCTCTTGGAGCACGACACCAATCTGTTGCCGCAGGTCCTCAAGGCGAATTTCCGTTATATCTATACCATCAATGGTGAGACTCCCTGAATCCGGCATGTAAAACCGGCAAATGAGATTAATTAGTGTCGATTTTCCTGCCCCAGAATGCCCAACTAAGCCGATCATCTCACCCGGTTTGACGTGGAGATTGATATCTCGGAGGACAGGCTTATGCGAATCATAACCGAAGGTCATATTGTGGAATTTGACCTCTCCTTGGAGTTTTGATTTCGAGACGAGCCTAGTGTCATCTAATTGCTCTGGCTCAGAGTCGATGACCTCAAAGATCCGTTCCGCTGCTGTCATTGCCCGCGACGCCCAGTTAACCATTGGACTCAGATGTCGTAACGGTCCGTAAAACATCGCCAAATAAAAGTGAAACGCCATCAACGTACCGAACGTCATTCCGTCGATGAGAATCTGCAATCCTCCAGCATACCAGACGATAATCGTTCCTAACTGAACAGCAAACTGCAGCAACGGATAATAGGTTGCCCAAACCTTTTCGGCAACCGTGTCGTAATTGCGGGCATCTTCGTTCGTATAGGAAAACCGTCCAACTTCACTCTTCTGCTGACCGAATGCCCGAACAACACGGATACCGGAGACCGAGTCGTTCACAATATCGTACATCTTCGATCTTCGCCGCCACGCCCGATGCCAGAGTCCACGAACCTTCTTCCAGAACCACCTCGCGCCAAGGACTACCAACGGGATTGGAATTAGGATAAAGCACGCCAATCTCCAGTTCATCGAAAATAGGAAAGCACCAATGCCAAGAAGCATCAACAGGTCAATAACGAGGAACTGAAGCCCATCTAACAGAAACCACTGTAGGCGCGTACTATCCTCTGTGATATGGGAGATAACGGTCCCTGTCTTGCGCTTATCGAAGAACCGAAGCGAAAGCCCGTGCAATCGCTCATAAATCTGGTCACGGATGTCTGCTATCATGCGGAAGGTCAACCACGCAGCCAAACGCCCACGAAAAATATCGAGGATATGGGTGAGGATATGTGCTACCACGAGACAACCGACGGCAACCGTCAAGGCAAGTGCTGCTGTCTCAAACGACCGAAAGAATTGACTCACCGCCGTTTTTGCAGCACCTTGCGCTGCTGCGAGGTCTTCGTTTAGCTTCAACACATCATCAATGAGAATCTTTGTAAAATAGGGCGGCATGAGCGCAATCAGTGTTGAGACAAGCATGAGCAACACCACCACAGCCGCGCGCTTTTTATGTGGCTTGAGATAGGAGAGAATGCGCAACATAACACGATGCTTCTTGGTGCACGCTGGACACGGCAAAAACACATCGGGAAGCGGCAAGCCACACGCCTTGCAGAACTTCTGCTCCTCTTCGTACTCCCACATCGGTGCTTCGTCGCGTTTCCCTTGACGGTGCTCGATCTCTTCACTGAGAAATTTCGCTATATACCCAAACTTCGGCATCAGACCGTTTGAGTAACGGATGAGATCCAGGGCATCTCCCATCATCTCCAGAACGAGAATTCCTCCGTCAACAACTGCTTCCGAACGCACTTCTACCACTTCGCTATATAGCACGCGATGGAGAACAACGCCTCCCGCATCAAGTGCCAAGATCTCTGTATCGGTCAGGACGAACCAGCTTTCACCGAACAGACCGTCGGGATTGAGATCACTCTGTGCGGCGAATCTTACCTTGTCTAAAGAAATGTTCGCTGCCTTTAAAGCTGTTTCTATTGAGGTGGGTAATGTATCTAACATCTCTTGATATGCCAATGGTATTACTTTCTCCTACGGGTAGATTTGTAGCTGCTAAGTAAAAGAAAACCGAAATCTCAAGCCGCTTGCGGCATTTGAACGACGAGTCCACCGAACAACCTCGGATAATCGGCTACCTTTTGCCAATTTAGCCCGTAGTCGTCGGTCTGGTACAGCGTGGTGTCGTCCACAACAACCAGCGCGTTCGCCTTACCAAAGGTAATAATCTGAAAGGTGTCAATATTCTCACCGATCTGTTCCGGTAGACCAGTGACCAACGTCCAGTTTTCGCCTGCGTCATCGCTTCGATAAAGTTGGGCATCTACCCTGCTGTGGGGACCTCGTGAGGTGGAAACTAGATATACATCACTTTCAGGAAAGCAAGCGCATGCCCGTTGATAATAGTAGGGCATACCACTCCGCTGGTGCGCAAACGTATCACCATAATCTCTACTGAGATAGAACCCGTGAGCGGTCGCAGCGAAGACGGTTGCCGGATCGGTTGGGTGCGTAGCGACCTGATGCACATCCATCTCCAACCCTTCCTGAAGATTTTCCCACGTCTTTCCACCGTCACGCGAGCGGACAACCCAACCGACATGAATGTTCGCGTAGATGGTTCCGTCTGTGGAGACAGCCAAAGAGCGTACATCCGGAGGTCCACCCCACGGCGTTTTCCACAGCCTGCGTTCCGGCACAGCGTCAAAACCGTCGATAAAATTCAACTCGCCATCGGCAACCCATGCGAGCCGAGCGCGCTCCGTACCCACGAGTAGCCGATCGTCGGACGTCCAACACACGCAGTTCAGGGTGATATCCGTTGAAACCTGCTGATCCCATACCCCCGAAGCATACGTCCAAACCTCATGGTCGTTGGCAATAACAGATAACCGATCTTGCCCCACATCTCCCGCAATGACCGATGCAGGCTGAAATGGAGCATCGTGAATCGGTTCGCCGTTGAAATCTAATATGCCCGTTTCTGAAAGTAACCAAACTGTTTCTTGATTCATAGGTAATGCTCCTTTCTCGAAATATGTTAGTTCATTAGTACATCCGTTCATTAATGTACCAATTTACGGATTCCACCAATACGTTAGCTTTCCAACAAGTGTGGATTCCTCAAGATTGGCGCCTCCACCGTTGCCGTCATAAATCTGGTTAAAAACAAGGTAGAAGTCACTGCCGGGGCGATAGATATAGTTGAGCAGAAAGTTGGTGGAAACCACATTATCGTCGCTGTTCCACTGGGCGAACAGTTTCGCAAAGAGTTGGGTCGAGAAGGAATAGGCGAAGCGACCTCCAAACACATTTACATTGAAGGGGTCTTCCCCAGGGAGGGTTACCCGGTTAAATTGATATTGGGATTCAAGGGCGAAACGTCCGCTCGGCTTGAAGGTCGCCCCGATGTCAAAGCCGCGCCTATTACCATTGTAGAACTCACCAAAATCCACATCAAATTCCGCAGCAAGCATTTTACTTTCATCGGTCTGAATCCCTGCCCTAGCTGATGTAAAACTATACTCATCAATGGGTATGATGACATCATCTCGGATTTCAAAATCTTCCTCAAGGTGTTCAGCAGTCTGCCGCACCTCAAATTGTAAGCGACCACCTCTTTCCAGTTCAAACCAGTTGCTGTAGCGGATGGAGCGGGTCTCTAAGTCACCGTCCCGATTGAGGACAAGATCAAATTCCGGACCCGTCCAGATGCGGCGAATCCCAAACTTTCTGGGCCAAGGGGTAAAACGCAGGTCACTCCGGATTTGACGCATGCCCTCCCGCCGGATGTATCCAACTTCAGGGTTGAAGTCCTCACCGATGTCCGTGTATGAACCACCTACTCGAAGTAAGTCATTCCGCCAAGTGCTGCCGACATACCACGCATTATCGCTCCCATCTTCCTCATCCGAATCGGAAGTATACGCCCACAGTCCGCGCACATCGAAATTGTCTGCCGGACGGTATGAAAAATCGAATCCGCCAGCACGATTGTAGGCATCTCCATCTTGCTTATTGATCCCGATTAATCCGACACGTGAGCCGCTGAACAGGTCTCGCGTCAACCTCAACACGGAGTAATTGGTGCGTGACACATCAACAATTTCCTCCGGATCTGTATCATCGTGAAATTCATTTGTCAACACATTCAGCATACCGACGCCGTAAGGTCCCATTTTGCCGGTGATCTTACCCCCTGTAATAATCGGGATGGCGCGTCCCTCCTCAAGACCGATGCGGCGGCTATAAAACAGAAGCAGCGGCGGCGGACGGCGGAAACTACTGCGACCAATACCAAAATCAAATAACCCCGCCCCTTCTAAGAAAAAGGGACGCTTCTCAGGAAAGAATAGGCTAAAACGGGTGAGGTTGACCTGTTCTTCATCAGCTTCAACCTGGGCAAAGTCGGTGTTAAAGGTCAAATCCGCAGTAAGATTAGAGTTGATACCGTACTTGAGGTCCAAGCCGATATCAAATACTCCATCGGTGTCCTCATTTTCTTCGGTACGGCTCATCCCCGGCAAGACATAAGGCAGCAGTTCCAGGCGACGAGATGGGGCAATCCCTTCTAAACCAGTAAGGCTGCCGAGGTTGCCGAGGCGGTATTTCGCCATCCCTCCATACTGTCTCGGCACCGGCACCCATATCGCTTCCTCATTGTTCTTACGAACTCCCCGTCCTACATTCATCCCCCAAGTCATCCTGTCACTTTTATCAAAACGGAGTTGGCTGAACGGGATGCCGAGTTCGGCTGTCCAGTGGTCCCCATTGATCTTCGCCTGACATGCGACAACCGCATCCCAACTCCGATTCAAGCTGTCTCCACCATTCGTTACAGCTCTGTCTTGGTATGCCCCCAGCGGATTGATGCGGAAGGAAAACCCGTTGCGCTGATCGTTATAAGTGTCTAATATCAGAAAGACATTGTCATTTTCATGTAGATCTTGTGCGTCATGACGCATGTCGTTGGCAACCAGTTTTGACATCTGTGATTCAAAACAGGTAAAACCGAAGTAGATATTCTTGTCATCGTACAGGATGCGGACTTCCATCGGTTCGCTTATCGACTCGCCTTCATCGGGCTCAATTTGGAAAAACCGATCAATCGGACTCGCGTGCTGCCAATCAGATTCATTGAAATCACCATCAACTTCAATGCTCTGAAACGTTCGGTATGCTTCAATCTTGTACTCTACGGGACCAGGGTCAGCACCCACAGCGAATGGAAATACCAAATAGCAGATAGCTAACAGAAAAAAACATTTTCCATGTCGCAGAATACTACCACTTGACAACTGATACCAAAAATTGAGGTGATAAATCACAAACGGTCTCCTTTCAAAATGGCTCCGGAATTGATTCTAAGGTAAGGATCTGTGGCAATGCGAGTATATCAGTCGTCTCCCCGATTGAATCGGGGGAATGCAGTATACTGATCATACGTTTCACATTTTACGTTTCAAGTTTACGGGTTCCACCAGTAAGTCATTTTTGCAACAACTGTGGATTCGTCAAGTGCTGTTTTTGTACCGCCAGTATTATAAATCTGGTTGAAAACGAGATAAAAATCACTACCAGGACGGTAGATGTAATTCAGCAGAACATTGGTAGCGATTATGTCATCGTCGCTGCTCCATTGGGCGAATATCTTTGCAAAAAGCGTTGTCGAAAAGGAGTAGCCGACACGGGCACCAAAAATGCTTGCATTAAATGCCTCTTGGGGAAGCGTAACACGGTTAAACTGAAATATAGGTTCAACATTCAAACGCCCGTTCGGTTTGAAGCTCGCGTCGAGGGTAAATCCCCACCTGCTTCCATTGTAGAAGTTACCAAAATTCACACTATACTGCCCTGCGAGGGCTTTCGTATCATCGGTGGAACCTCTAATCATCATTTCAGTGAAGCTGTATTCGCCCGGAGGGATAGTAATCCCATCTCGGATTTCAAAATCCTCATCAAGGTGTTCAGTGGTTCGTTTAGGTAGAAACCCAATGTAGGCACCGCTTTCAAACCGAAAATAGTTGGTCAATGTGATTTCTTGAGTTTCCAGTTGGTTGTCTTGATTGAGGATAAAATCAAACTCCGGTCCTGTATAGATTTGGCGAATCCCAAATTTGCCGAGCCGGGGACTATAACGGATTTGACTATTGATTCGGCGGATTCCCTCTCGCCGGATAAATCCGACCTCGGGGTTAAAGTTCTCACCGATGTCCATATATGAACCCTCCAAGCGAAGATCCCTGTTTCGCCAAGTGCTGCCGAGGTACAAAGCGTTGTTCTGACCGGAGACATCCGCTTCAAATGTGCGAGCCCAGAGGCCACGTACATCAAGGCTATCGGTTGGACGATATGTGAAGTCAAGTCCGCTTGCCCGGTTGTATGTGTCAGTATCTTGCTTGTTGATGCCAATTAATCCAATCCGAGAGGTACTGAAAACATCCCGCGTCAACCTCAACACGGAATAATTGGTGCGCTGCACATCAATAATCTCCTCAGGATCGGTCTCATCAAGCAATTTATTCGTGAACACATTCAGCATACCGATGCCGTAAGGCCCTGCTTTGCCTGTAATCTTGCCCCCACCGATAATCGGGATGGCACGTCCCTCCTCAAGACCGATGCGGCGGCTATAAAACAGAAGCAGCGGCGGCGGACGGCGGAAGCTAGTGCGGGGAATGCCGAAATCAAACAGCCCCGCACCTTCTAGGAAGAAGGGACGCTTCTCCGGGAAAAACAGGCTGAAACGGGTGAGGTTGACCTGCTCCTGATCCGCCTCGACTTGCGCAAAATCGGTGTTAAACGTCAGGTCCGCTGTCAGATTGGAGGTCACACCGTACTTAAGGTCCAAGCCGATGTCGAATACTCCATCAGTTGTCTTTTCGGCTTCAATACGATTCACCCCCGGCAAGACATAGGGCAGCAGTTCCAGATTCCGAGGGGGAGTAATCCCTTGCAACCCGACCAAATCACCAATAACATCAGTGCGGTATCTCGCAAAGAATCCATGCGCTTTGGAAAGCGGTGCCCATGTTGCGTCCTCTTGGTCGCGCATAAGGCTTCGTCCCAAATTCAGCCCCCATGTCATATCGTCACTCTTACTGAAACGAAGTTGGCTGAAAGGAATACCTATCTCTGCTGTCCAATGGTTATCATTGATTTTGGTCCGACATTCCCAGATCGCATCCCAAGCCTGATTTCGACTCTCTCCGCTGTTTATTAAAGCGATGTCTTCCTTTGCTCCTAGCGGATTGACACGGAAGTAAAATCCATTGCGCCGATCGTTATAGGTATCCAGAAGGATAGAGACATGGTCATTTTCACGCAATCCGTCCTGACCACTGCCATCGCGGCGCATCTCATTGGCAACCATTTTGGAAATATCGTCGTCAAAACAGGTAAATCCAAAGTAGATTTCCTTCGCGTCATAAAGAATGCGTATCTCTGTAGGTTGCGAAATTAACTCTCCCTCGACAGGTTCATATTGGATGAGTCGAGTGATAGTTTTTGCATTCTGCCAGTCTTCCTCGTTGAATTCTCCGTCAATCTCAATGCTCTGATATGTTCGATATGCTTCAGCGCGGTATTCCATAGAGTCCGCATCTGCATTCACAATGAACGGAAACAACAGACAGCACATAGACAAAATAAGAAAAGATTTTCCACACCTTGACGTTGTAGGTATTCTGTTAAAATGATAAATCATAGACAGTTTCCTTTGCGAAAAAATCAAATATTTAAAAATGTGCTATGTTTCATGCGTTACGGATTCCACCAATAAGTCATCTTTGCAACAACCGTAGATTCCCCAGGTGTCGTTTTCGCGCTACCACTATCATAAATCCGATTGAAAACGAGGTAGAAATCGCTGCCGGGACGGTAGATGTAGTTCAGCAGGAAATTGGCGGAAATCAGTTCATCATCGCTGTTCCATTGGGCGAACAACTTCGCAAAAAGAGTTGTGGTGAAAGAATAAACAATACGGCTCCCGAAAATATTCACATTGAAAGGATCTTCACTCGGGAGATTCACCCGGTTAAATTGATATTGCGTTTCAAAGGCGAGGCGGCCGCTCGGTTTAAAGTTCGCTTGGATATCAAACCCACGATTTGTACCGTTAAAAAAGGTACCGTAATTTGCCCCGAATCGACCCGAAATTTTCCTTCCTTCATCCGTATCGATCATCGTTCTGAGGGTAGTTAAATTGTAATCGTCAACTGGTATGATAACGCCCTCTCGGATTTCAAAATCCTCGTCGAGAAATTCAGAGGTTCGTCGAATCTCAACGTTGATCCAACTGCCCTGCTCAAGTTGAAACCAATTGGTGAGTGAAAACTCCCGCGTTTCCAGTTCATCATCTTGGTTGAGGATATAGTCAACCTCCGGTCCCATGAAAATGCGGCGAACACCGAATTTTCTGGGCCAAGGGGTAAAACGCATCTGTCCACGGAATCGTCGGCTGCCCTGACGACGGACGAATCCGACCTCAGGGTTGAAATCCTCACCGATGAACGTATATGTTCCATTAAATCGAAGTAGACTGTTTCGCCAAGTACCGCCAAAGTACATCGCATCATTCTTGCCAGAAACCTCCTCCTCATAAGTCCGTGCCCACAGTCCACGCACATCAATACTGTCGTTTGGACGATATGCGAAGTCCAATCCTCCCGCGCGGTTGTATGTATCCGTATCCTGTTTATTAATCGCAATCGCCCCGATGCTAGAACCACTGAAGAGATCTCGCGTCACACGCAGCACGGAGTAGTTTGTCCTAGACAGATCAACAATATCGTCTTCATCCGTAACCGATGGATCCGTGTGAAACTCATCTGTCAACACATTCAACAGACCAATGCCGTATGGTCCCATTTTGCCTGTAATCTTGCCCCCACCGAGAATCGGAATGGCGTAACCTTCCTCAAGACCGATGCGACGACTGTAAAAGAGAATTAACGGAGGAGGACTAAAGAAACTGGGGCGAGGAATACCGAAATCAAATAATCCGGCGCCTTCCAAGAAGAAGGGACGCTTCTCCGGGAAATACAAACTGAAGCGCGTCAAGTTGACCTGTTCCTGATCCGCTTCAACTTGCGCAAAGTCGGTGTTAAGAGTCAGATCTGCGGTAAGGTTCGAGGTTAAACCGTACTTGAGATCTAATCCAATGTCGAATACCCCATCGGTGCCCTCCTCGCCCTCGATTCGGCTCACCCCCGGTAAAACATAAGGCAGAACTTCAAGCCGCCTAGACGGAGTTATGCCTGCCAAACCAACTAGGCTGCCGAGGTTAGCGGTTCGATATTTCGATCGACTGCCATACTGTCTCGATACGGGAACCCACGTTGCCTCTTCATTCTTTTGCCGGATGGTTCGTCCAAAATTTATACCCCAGACCATCGACTCGCTTCTGTTGAAACGGAGTTGACTAAAGGGAATAGCAATCTCCGTTGTCCAATGGTCATCATTGATCTTGGAGCGACAGTCCCATACGGCATCCCAACTCCTGTTCTGGCTATCTCCGCTGTTTGTCAACGCTATATCCTGCATCGCACCTAATGGATTGATGCGGAAGAAAACCCCATTACGTTTATCGTTGTAGGTATCCAAAAGGATGAAAACATTATCGTTCTCACGCAAATTTTCTGCATCTCGACGCATTTCGTTGGCAACAATGCTATCACGCCATGAACTTGAACAGGTAAAACCGAAGTAGATGTTTTTCTCATCGTAAAGGATGCGGACCGCTGTCGATTCAGTTATCGGCACGCCTTCATCAGGTTCGGTTTGGACAAACTGATTTATCAGTTTTGCATGCTGCCAATCGGTTTCATTGAAATCCCCGTCAATCTCAATGCTCTGAAAAGTTCGATACGCCTCGGCTCGATATTCTATCGGTTCAGAGGCAGAGCTTATGCAGATCGGAAATAAGAATATAAAACTTAAAAGAAACAGGTATCTTCTAATTTCAGGGAATTGACGCAGATCGAAACTCATACTTTCTTCTTTTGGTGCTTAGGGGTTCGGCTATAGTGTATATTTAGCTATTAGAATGACGAAAAAAGGGAAGAAGGGATTAACTAAAATTGTGTGATAAGAATTCAGGAAGGTTAATCGAATAAACATAGGGAGAGAAAATATTGGAGATTGCTGATTAAATTAGGGCACCCGGCTATAAATCTGTGCCTTCCCCAGAGTATCCTTAAATGGCCCCTGTTTGTCCGTTTGCAATGTGACAATAATCACGCCCCTCCTCGTGTCACGCTGCTCATCTTCTTCAATCAGCCGATGGGGTATTTCTGCAAAAAGGACCCTACGGTTTCCACCGAGTGCCCCCCATCGCAAATCTATGGGACGTCCATCGTAGACTTTTTTGCTTCTAGCATCATTCCGCATTGAGTAGATCTCGACATGTGCTGTGAATTTGGACTCCGAGAGGCTCCTAGGACCAGTTCCCGGTGTCAAGATACTTCCAGTCTGGATCAACGGCCGACCGTTCTCATTCAACAGAAAAATGTCGAAATCAATCCGATCAGGCCGAAAAGTGGTTTCGACCTTGATACCTTCGAAATTGTCTATTACACCGGTCTCACAACCTAAAATTGCGATTAGACATGCCCAAGCGAGCCAAGGCAAGATTTCTCTAGCTGTTTTATCTTTCAAAGAATCCGCGTTCAACTTCATTCTCCTCAGAAGTGTAGTCCAATCCCCACGCCAATCGCTGTGCCGTCAAAATCAAGATCGAAGGGAAGCGCCCCGCTCCCCTTGAACGTCTTAAGGATCCGCTTTGCCTCAAGGGTAAGGGTAAGCCGATCGTCGAGAAGTAGATAGGTTAACCCAATCTGCACATACCCTGTCAAACCAGAATTCCCGTTATCAAGAACGATTCCTTGTTCCGCCAATAGGACAAGACCGCTGCCGTCAACACTCAAGTGTGAATACCCAACGCCACCCCCAACATAAAGCGGCAGAAAGTCATAAAGCATCACCGGACGGTAGAGCAAACTGAACGAAATGGGGATAAAGGTCGCGGAAAGGTCCGCAGCAGTTGGCGGCGGTAGTACCGTTTCATTCGTCCAATACCCAAGTGCTATTTGGGAAGATAGCTCCGTCGTGTGCTTCAGTTTCACCGAAGCAACGGGCATCAACCCGGCGTTGAGCGCTGGCGCACCGAGACTGTTCAGCAACCCTGTGAGCTGCTCTAAGTTTGGCTTGTAGGAAAAGAAAGCGATGTGAAACGATGTGGATTCGACGCCACGCCTCATAAAATCCGGCAATAGGTTCGTCTGTTCGCCTTCAGTTGGCGTCTCTGAGACAACCGCTGATTCAAGTGAGATATTTCCCACGAAACAGCCAATAAGCACTATGAGCAACAATGGAGGTACTGTATAAGATCTGTTCATTTCTTGCGAATTGTCAACGGTCCCATTCTGTTCTTGGTTGTCACTACATTGCACATATCAACGTCATCTCGGTTGGCATCGGTAGATGGCTCTACCTTTTGTTCCACCGAGCGGCGTCACCATAAAGTACGTCTCCAACAACCTGCGAATTGGCTGATCGACTCGGTAACAGATTAGGAGCGTAGCCACATTTGGCGCTTCTGCAATCTGTTGAAGAAACGGCTCAAGAGGACCAAAATCCGCTGATTCAGGTCCATCTTTTGGATGCCAATGGTCATTGTGAGCGTAAGGCGGATCCGTGACGAGCGCGACCTTGCCATCAATCAAAGCCAGATGATCCTGAATCCGAGTTGCATCATGTTGCAAGAGTTCCACCTCAAGGTGAATCTGTTGCGCGTGATTGAAGATTAATCGGCACCGCTTCTGATAGGACCTTTTCAGTTCATCATTCTCGGTTTTGTACGCCTGGATTGCGTGTAACCGTTGCTCAAGGGCGTTCTGCTCCTTCATCCACTGAAAATTTTGCTGCGCTGTTTCTAACACAACTGGATGCAGGTCTGCCCCGATCAATTTTTTTATTTTCCGCCAAAAAAGAAGGTATGCTGTGCAGAGGATGACGCCGTTACCGCAGAACGGATCATACACCGTGATTGGCTCCCGCTCTTCCTCAAATAGCGAGTTAAGCATCACATACGCAACACGAGGCGGAAATCGCGGTGTCCGCGTTGACACCGCTTGATAGAGTGTCTTACCAACCTCTACATATTTATAAGTGACAGGACCCTGTGGGAGGTGCATGGTGCGCGAAACGGCAATCGATCAGTCTGGCACTGGATTGACCAAAATCTCCTCAAACGATGATTAAGATGACGCTGACCGCCACGGGATACAGTGTGCAGCAAAACGTTTGAGCGCGCCACTTTTAACGATAATTGCTTCGGGCCGCAGCACAGTCGCATACATCATGAGTAAAGAAATTGTATCAAGCAGAGACCGGTAGCCGGATAAACCGGATATATCAATATAAATCTTGTTAAACTGTTCACCAAACTCAAGCGCTGCTTTAACATCGAATCCATCTAGGACCTCAAAGTGCAGGTCAGGATGCATTTCCCGTGCACGCTCGATACACTTAGAACTGATGTCAGTACCAATGACCTTCTTACAATGTGGCGCAATCAACGCAGTTGTTGTGCCCCACTCACAACCGATTTCTAGCACAACATCACTTGTATTCACCCAAACAGGGATGGTCTCACGGTACTCTCTAACGCCGCGTGTGCCGATAAATTCTGTTTTTGTTTCAAATAGTTGGTTCTTACTTGCCATGTGCTTTCCAGACGGTAACTTACAATTGGTACTCTATATGCCACTGAGTGTTGGCAGCGCAGGTTTCCTAGTCTGACTCTTAAAGTTCCAGCAGAACAACAGATATATATTATTCGGATGACGTATGATAAGCCCGGAAAAACAATGTTCCTTGCACAGCAACTCTTCTAGTCACTATTGAGTATAGAAACTCGATCTACGAACTTTTTAGCACCTTAATTACCATAAAAAAAGGGAAATTGGGATGAAGCAGATTCCATCCAATTTCCCTTAAAGCTAGATACAGTGTGAAGTGCTACATCATCGAACCAGCTGGCAAGATAATGACTTCTGCTCGCCGGTTCTGGGCGCGCCCCTCTCTCGTCTTAACTGGAGCGATAGGTTCCGTATGTCCAAGTCCACGAGATTGAATTGTATTCGTTACGCCTTTGCTCTGGAGATATTGCACAACCGAATCTGCGCGGGCTTGAGAAAGATCCCAGTTGCTGCGGTATCTTCCCCTTAGTACAGGGCTGCCATCCGCGTGCCCTTTGACGAGTACCGATGCCTCAGCATCTGCTTGAATCTTTGCTACTGCTTTATCAAGGGTTTCCATGGCAGCCGCAGTCAAGCCGATTTTCCCACTGGGGAACTGAACTGTAGCCACCATCATTGGTTTGGCAGCAGCCATCTCTTTAGTTGCAGTGAGAGCCTTTTTTGTCTCCATGAGTGCAGCTTCCAAATCGGATATCTTTTGGGCTTGCATTTTGGTTGTATCCTCAACTGCAGCAATCTGGTCTTGGAGTTTCTGATCTCCAGATGCGGCGGCCTGTTGCGCCTTTTCGCTAACCATATCTGCGGTCTGCATGAGTTCCTCACGCAGTTTGGCATCCCCACTTTCAGCTACCTCTTTGGCGGCTGAAATTGTATCCGCATCACCTTGTTGAGAGGCGGTAATAGCGGCTTCTTTTGCCATAGACACCTCCGACCTCAAAGCATCCCCTTGAGCATCAACCTTGCCACTAAGCTCAGAGACTTGGTTGCCCAAATCGGTGTGTGCCGATGCATTTTCTTGGTTGTATTTATCCATCTCCATGGCAAACTCTTCTTTGCTCAATTTGCCGCAGCCACTGAGGATAATACTAAAAACAAAAATGCTAACAATTGTTATTCCTGCTATACTTCTCATTGTTACCTCCTCGAAGAGATAATTCATTCTAAAGTGAATGAATATGGTTTATGGTATGACAATTTGTATGGATAGGTAGGATAAATCGTTTTATCTTTCTCCCTATCAGAACCGTGCGTGCGACTTTCACCGCACACGGTTCGCCGATTTATAAATGATGATTGGCGGCAATCAACCCATTGGTTGTGTTCAGATATTCGATATTGAAGAATCGAAAATGTCGAATTGTAGGAATACCCAAAGGACACTGTTTGCCCTCGGATTTGGGTATGTATACCCGCCTTATGGGGTCGGATTCTTTGGTTATATCAAGATTATAGAACAATTCTGTCATAAAGTCAAGGCGTTCTGCTTTTGTTCACGGAGTAGAAACTCCATCAACTCCAGCAGTATACTTGCCAGTGTTCACTCGACAGATTCGGTCTATAGCCAAAACCCTCAATGCTGATAACTGCATATTGGAAACATCAACCTAGGTTCAATACCTTATTGGTTACAAACTTATTATTGTGGATTCACCTGTTCGGTATTTATGAGGCTTCCGACATCAGTTCATCTTTCAATTTAGTCATGCCACTCTAACCTGATGTGCATGAAAGAGTCTACATTCTCTCGTTGTATTCACCGTTTCCCCCTGCTTCCCACGATGACTTTTCAGTTGGTAATATGATGATCCAAGTGATCGATGTGGGCTTTATTCAGAGCTGCAATACTATCGGACAATTCTGATAGCCTCTTTTCGATATTGTTGAATCTAACTTCGATATGTTCAAACCTTGTGTCAACTTGTTCAAACCTTATGTCAACTTGTTCAAACTTGGCATCAAAATATCTCGTTGTTGATTTGTGCAGACTGAATAGCAAAACCCCCAAACCAGTGAATCCACCTAAGACTGCAAATAGCCCTATAGACAGGGCTATCCAGTGAGATGTCTGCATGATATATTTCCTACTGAAACATTCAAGTTGTAGAATCATGGGTTCTACTAAACCATCAACCAATCGTGTATCAATACACAAACATCACAGTTGAGGTTAGGTTTGCTGGTGCAAGTTACTAGAGCAGGAATCTAACCTGCAATACAGCATGATACGCTAAAGCGCACCCAAAGATTTGTCATATTGTAGCACAAACCGAATTTTTATACAAGCAAAATTCTATTGTTCGATATAATTGCTTCAGTAGCCTTGCGTTTTCCCTAAAAATCCATTAAAGTTAACCCAAGTCGCTGGTATTAGGCATACTTCGTATGCCGTAACTTCCGCCCCATGAAATCATTGAGTTTAAGAGTTCATTAGTTCAAAAATTCATTAATTGCATCGAAACAGGAAGGATAGCAACATGGAAAAAATTGGCGTCGGTATTATTGGATTGGGAATGGGGAAGTCAATGTTTGGGATTCGACAGATTCCCGATACTGATCTGGAAATCCGAGGGATTTGTGATACAGATGCGAATCGGCTCGAAAGTATCCGTACCGAACATAACGTCCCGTTCGCAACGATAGATTATCGGGAACTCCTCCAGCGGGATGAAATTGACATCGTAGGCATCTACACACCGGATCCGCTCCATGCACAGCACTGCCTTGATGCCCTCAATTGTGGTAGACATATAATCTGTACAAAAGGCTTCGTTGACAGCCTCGACGATGCGGTTCGTGTATTACAGAAGACGCGTGAGACCGGTTTGAAACTCATGGTGGGACAGACCTGTCGCTTCCGACCAGACTTCATGCACACGCACCGATTAATGGAGTCTGGAAAACTTGGCAATATCGTCGCAGCCGAAGCCCATTATGTACATGATATGCGCAGTGTGCTTACAGCGACACCTTGGAGACACCAGATGCCTCAGAAAACGCTCTACGGTGGTGTGTGCCATCCGATGGATCTCATTATCTGGTTTCTCGGTTTCCCTAGTGCCGTACAGGCAATTGCCCACGAAAGCGGAATTGATGAGCGATATCCGTCAGGCGAGGGACATTTCAACGACAACTGGATGGTCAATCTGATCTATGAGGATGGACGGCTCGGACGTGTGCTTGGGCTTTACGGTATCTGCCATGCACCGATGCCAATGCTAGGGCTATCGGTCTACGGAACTGCCGGCAGTGTTGTCAATGGACAGGCAATTTTCGATGATGACCATCGCAGCGTCATCCCCGTCGAAGATGCTGTTGCTATGGAGACAGATGAGATTGCCGATGTCGGACATATCGGCGAAGTGGTGCGCTATATGCTACATTTTGAAGACTGTCTCAAGCACGACAAACAGCCACTAATCAACGCAGAGGTCGGTACGAAGGTCATCGCTGTGTTAGATGCGTGCGAGCGGTCTGCAAGGAGTGGCAAGACGGAAAGGGTGCAATCCGCTTTTTAGCCAACCCGTGAACACAAATCGTAGTTGTGTGAAATGAGAGAATAAACAAGCTACAATAGAAAAAATTACCCACGCGAAGGTTCGCTCATTGTTTCCTGCGCTTTACGAGAAAGTTCAGCGAGATGCCCATCGTTAGCCATCACCTGTTCTAGGTGCACCAACCGTTCTGGTCCCGCAGTACCTACCATCTTCGGACCATATTTGCGGTCAATCCAGAACCGCGCTGAGTTACCAATGTAGGTGCGTAGATCCTCCAAACGGTCTTCAGGGTAACGTTCACAGAGATTCATGGTAAACATCCGTCGGCGTGTACCACCGCCAAACGCAGCATGCTTGGTATTGTGATTGAAACAAACCACATCCCCCGGCTGTGTCTCGAATGCGATTGCTGGTACGTCCCTGCCATGAACACCCCAGTCTGTCTCACTCTCCCGAATCTCTTCCTGAAGCCGATCTGCGTAACCATCCCCAAAGAGATGGCTGCCTGGAATAACTCGCAGCGCACCGGTGTCGCGGTTTAAATGGTCAAGGTAAAATGCAATTTTGAGGTGGGTAGGATCCTCCGGTTTGTGTCCCCCATCGGAATGCCAGCGTGTATCGCCGACGTAGTAGTTTCCATCGCTACCCATATAGTTGAAATCGTCGCCGAGAAGAGTGGTCGTTATCCCCAATATACGGGGGTCGTCCAACAGAGAAGATAAGTATTCGCTCTGATCAATGAACGGAACAATACAGGAGCGTGCTGTCCCCTCGTGAGGTTTTCCGTTATGACCGCCTCCACGTTCCCCCCAAACCGCCTCAAACGCATCAACGATTTCCTCGCTACGGTCTGCTAGAAGTCCGGGAAAACTTAGATAACCAAAGGTCTGAAAAAAATTGATTTGCTGATCCGTCAGTTTGAAATCTTGATTTTTCATGTGAACTCCTTTCCAAGTTTCGACACAACTTAACTGATATACCTAAAAACTGAATTGGAACTCTAACCAAGCGGGTCATGCGTAACAAATCGAGACGTCGCAAACGGCATATGTGTCGTCCCACGCGCAAGAATATGATTGTGATTGCCTTCGCCCCATTCGGTATAAGATCGGGCGTTGGCATAGTGGCAGACGTACGATCGCCGAAATCGGTTGTTTGACCGGTTCTGCTTAGATCTGTGGATGAGGTGACCGTGGAAAAAGATAACATCTCCAGCATTAGCAGTTGCCGCTACCTCGCTATTTTCTTTCACACCTACAATTTCGGTCAACCTTTCCTGAAAATCCTCGGTATTGTCCGGTAGTGCTACCTCTTCATAGATTGGGTGCAAGTGGGAGCCGGGAACAACATACATGCAGCCGTTTTCCTCATCACAATCATCAATGGCTATCCAAGCTCCGCACAGCGTGTCCGGGGCAGTTTTGATGTAAAAGGAATCCTGATGATAAGCCTGACCGGATTTCTTCGGTGGCTTAAGGAAAAGCATTGACTGCATTGCCATTACATCGGGCCCAATCAAGGTTTCCAACACATCGAGGATGCGGAGGTGTAACAGAAACCGCTCATGGATCTCCAGATGACGGTGGAATTGGATGAAGCGGAAAAACTTGTCCTCCATCTCCGCGGGGGTGTTACCCTCACTTCTCGGTGTAACCCCTTCCAGTTGGCTGAAGTCAACCTTCCCCAGCGCCATATCCATCGAATGGCGATCAAGCTCGCGAAGATCTTCTGCACTCAACAATCCTTCGACTTTGAGATAGCCTTGTGTGCCAAAGAAGTGCCGCTGATCAAGGGTGAGTTGATATTTATCTCGTAGTTGCTGTTCCATCAGCAATCTCCTGTTGTTCTGACTAGAAAGTTTCTCATTCCATACGGCAACTATCCTGTTACCATCAGTATCGAAACTGAAAATTAACATTACAAAACATAAATTCTAGAATATTTTCTTAACACAGCAAATAGAACTATTAAATGTTAGCAAATTCTCCGTAGATACTATGCAGACGATGTCCAGTGCATCTTCTCATCAATAGGCCAGATCGGACGGCGCAGATAACGATAAGGAAGACTGGCGTAGTTCACGGTACTGACACCCGGGGTGTTTAGTTCAATCGTACCAGCGACGACCGGATCAAAGGAGGCACGATGTGCTTGATTGGATTTGACAACAAGGATCTGTTTCTCTTCCAATAGGATACCGGCACTCTTAAAAAAATCTCGGTCTTTGCCGGTCCCCCGTTGAGAAAAGATAACGTCGATTTTATTCCCGGTGCGCAGCACAACCCGCTTACCGACATTCGCTTCACGAAATGTTTCCTCGTTGACTTCACGCCCCCAACCACCATGGGTGGGACCGCAGATCATGTATCTGCCATCGTCAATGGATTTGACCTGAGCCGTTATTTCCAGCGGTTGGTAGAAGCGTTGATCTATCTTGCCTCCCACCCTGATGTTGAGTTCTGCGCCCACTCCGGCTGCTATACCTGAGCGCACCACCTCCGCATCACGGATAGTGAGCGCGCAATCCTGTGCTCCACAGCGGAGGAGACTTTCGAGCACCGCCGGACTATCGGCAGGACAGGCGCTGCCGGGGTCGTCACCTAGATCAACCAAGAGAATCGGTTTTTGCGAGTCAACCATCGCCATTTTCACCCCTTCGTCAATGGACTGTACCGGTCGCACCGTTTTCAGTTGCTTGCGTTGCTCCCACAGATCCTCTGCCAACTCTTGAGCCAACCGCTTGGCGAGTTCAGGTTCGCCGTCAGTCGTCGCTATGATTGACATACCGGCATCCGGGGAATCACCATACCCATAGCCGCCGAGAATGGTGATATTGATAACCTTGGGAGTCTTCTCCATCTCCGCGCGCTTTTCGTTCAACTGATAGAGCAGCAGTCCCTGTTCCTCTTGCGGCAGGTGTGACCAAGTGCTCTGACCGATATTGGGACCGATGATCGGCACAAACACCCGATGGGTAACCGGATTGATTTTTCCGTCTAACATTTGTAGGAGACATTCTGCCGCCTCCACTCCCCGCTCGTAACCATCGATATGGGGATTGGTGTTATTGGGAAACGGAACTAGTGCTTCAGCCTCTTGATCGCTCATGATAGTGTGAAAGTCGTAAGTGCCGACCATAGGGATATTCCCTAGGACCCGGCGCGCTTCCTGCACCAATTCGCCTTCGGCATCGGTATAGGGCGTCTCGGCGACCATCGCTCCATGAAGTGCAAAGTAGACGCCATCTAACGGTTGCGCCTCCTGCAGGCCTGTCACAATCATATCACGACACCGTTCGTAAACTTCGGCATGGATAATGCCGCCGTGCGCAAAGCCAATTCCGACGGTCGGAACCAATTCTACATCGCGTCGCTTGGCACCTTCCACAAAGCCACCGATAAAATTCATAGGTTGTGCGCGCCTAAGCGACTCTCCGCGTTGGATATGAACAGTGTCCATACTATCGTTCTGCTCTACAGCAAAGGTGTTAGTCTCGTGCCAGAGACTCGCGATACCAATCCTCATTTTTCCCTTCCTTAACTAAAAACGAATCTCTGCAATCGTTTTACCGTTTAGTACCTGTTCGGTTATCCGAAGCGTTTTCTGGTAAGCGGCATTAATCTGCTCCTGCCGCGAATGGATCTGGTTGTCGATTTCGTCTAGCTTTGCCTCAAACTCACCCGCCATTCGTTTCACCTCCGTAGGCGATGTACCACCACGGCTCTGGTTATTGTGGAGAGAAAGTTTCGGATTAAGAATGCGTTGGAGTTGTGGGATAGCTAGGTCAATACCTTCGGCATGCAACAGTTCTTGCGTTTCCTTCCAAGCTCCAAAGGTTTTCCTCTGCTTCGCCAAGCCTCCTACAATGTTCCCAACTATCTCATGACATTTGCGGAATGGCAATCCCCGTTCACTAACGAGGAAATTGGCTAATTCTGTTGCCGTTGCAAAGTTCGCATTGGCGAGCAGTTCCAACCGGTCCGCGTTAAAGTTAAGTGTTTTGAGAAGACCGGGCAGAATCCCCAAACAGGATTGAACCACATCAAACGCACCCCACAGTGGCGGTTTGTCCTCTTGAAGATCGCGGTTATATCCTGTAGGCAGCCCTTTGAGATTCGTCAAGAGATCCATAAGCGCTGCATAAACCTTCCCCGTCCGTCCACGTGTCAATTCCGCGATGTCCGCGTTCTTTTTCTGGGGCATGATCGAGCTGCCCGTCGCATACGCATCATCAAGCGTTGCGATGTTAAATTCATAAGTTGTCCAGTAAACAATCTCCTCACCGAGCCTTGAGAGGGTGGTCATCAGCAGCGTCAGCGCAAAAAGCGGTTCAGCGATAAAATCGCGGGAGCTAATTACATCCAACGCATGTTCATGCGTCCTATCAAAACCGAGTAACTCGGTCGTCAATTTTCGATCGATTGGGAAAGAGGTCCCCGCAAGCGCACAAGCACCGAGTGGATTGAGATTGGCAAGTTCGTAAGCAGCGTTCAATCGCTTCTGATCACGGAGGAACATGCTGACGTAGGCTGTCGCCCAAAACCCAAGGCTGATTGGCTGTGCGTGTTGTGTGTGCGTGTAGCCCGGCATTACTGTTTCGGTGTGCTCCTGCGCGATAGAGAGAAACGCACGGCACAAGCGCGATACGCCCTTCTGTGTGTCGAGAAGCTGTTCGCGGATGTAGAGATGCGCATCGACGAGCACCTGATCGTTTCGAGACCGCGCAGTGTGCAGCTTTCCACCATACTCACTTCCGGCACCTTCGATAAGGTAGGACTCCACATTCATGTGGACATCTTCCTTTTCGGGTTTGAGGACAAACTTCCCATCACGAAAATCCGATTCCGCTTTGCCCAGCCAGTGCAAGATCTGCCGAAGATCCTCATCGGAGATGATACCCTGCCGCGCCAACATGATCGCGTGGACTTGACTTCCCCAGATGTCATGTGCGATCAAGCGGGAATCAACCTCAATGGATTGTGTGAAGTCTTCGGTTTCAGTTGACAGATCGGAGCGAAATCGACCGCCCCAGAGCTTGGTAGAAGTGTTCATTGTTGACTGTACCTGAAAATAGGGAGTTGCGGTAGCCTGTTAAATCTCTGCTATCAAAACATCGGATTGGGCGGTATTATAGCACGAAGCAGGTTGGGTTGACAAGCGGCGATTGTACTAACGTCTACAATACAATCGCGAGCGTATCATTACCCAGCGAGAACAAAACAAGCCCACACCAATTCATTGGTAATGGGCTTGTTTCGTGAATATATTCAAGTTGGCAACAGACTACTCCATCGAACTTTTGAGACATTCTATTTGAGACGCTTTAGAAGTATTGCCGTCTGTTCACGAATTTCTTCATTTTTAGCATCAGTCAACTTCTCAAGCGTTGCAATTGCCAATTCGGATTTTTCTTGAATTGCGTAGGTAATCCCCAAGTAATATTGTGCATCCTCGTAAAACTTGCTGTCGGGATAGGTGTCAATGACCTTCTGGAAAAACGCTTCCGCCTTCTGGAAATAGTCCTGCGCATTGTCGCCAGCAGCGCTATTCCCATAATGGAGCCCAAAATTCACATACAACTCCGGTAAAAGCCCCGTTGCATTTCTTGGATCCTGTTTTGTAACCTTATCAAATAGCGGTTTTCCCAGCTCAAATTCGCCGCGCTTGATGTAAATTAGCGCGAGTCCAGCGTTAGCCTTTACGTCACCCGGATTCTTCTGAACCGCCACCTTCAACGCCTTAAATGCCTCCTCCTCTTTGAAGATGCCTTCCATCACTCCGAAAAATTCCTCTGGAGGGCTATAGCCAGGATTGAGACCAATTAATTCTCCCTCGGAATTGACAAATGCAACCGTTGGATATCCACTGACACCGTATTTGATACGGACCTCCTCGTTTTCGGGATGGTCTGTATCTTCAGGATTGACCTTGAGGTTGACAAAGTTTTTCGATAGAGCAACAACTTTTTCATCCGTAAATGTTTCGGCATCCAGCCGCTTACAAAAGCCTCACCATTCGGTGTAGAAATCCATCATGATTGGTTTGCCCGTTTTTTTGGCTTCTGCAAATCCTTTCTCGACTGATTCCACCCACTGAATCTTCTCCTTTGCCAGTGCCATCGGACTTGCACAAACAACCAATAGCAGAGTGACAAGCACGATAGACTGTCTGTGTTTCCAAACAAAACTTAACATCGTTTTTCTCCTTTGTAAGGAATTTAGGGATAAAAATAAAAAATCCAAGTAAAGTCTATTACTATCTTAAACGAATGGAGACCCAAAAAGTGTGACTTGCATTGCAAATTAGTTGCTAATTATTCTTCAGAGGTCGACTGGCTAGCAGCAGATTCTATTTGCGTCTGTTCAAGAGTTGCAGCACTAACTGTTTTGCTAGTCAGTGTTATTCGACACTTTTGGCAGGTTGTGACAAGTTGCACTAGATTGCCGCGCCTACCCAATTTATTCTGCTTCTGTTCCGTCTCAACATAGCGTTTGCAGCGAGGACACCACTGCTGTTGCTGTGTCAACATTTCATATCCCTCCTTCACTATTCTTAATATGTTGATTTTCTACCGCTTCATTTTACTTTCCAACACAGAATTGGGAAAAAATTCTACCCAGAATATCTTCCGTCGTTGTTTTGCCAACAATTTCACCGAGACAATCTAAACTGCTGTGCAGATCGACCGCTACAAGGTCTGGAGGCATATGTTGGGCAACGCTCTCTATTGCGTGTCCAAGCGCAAGTCTTCCGCGACGCAGCGCATCATGGTGACGGACATTGGTAACAATCGGAGAATCACCCCATACCGCATCTCCTTCAAGGAGTTCTTGATGAACTGCCGATTTCAACTCTTCAACCCCTTTGCCATTGAGAAGAGAGATCTGGACCACCGGCTTCTGAGCCGCATCGGCGTGTAGGTCTACGGGAGTTGTAACGATAGGTAGATCGATTTTGTTTAGAATCAGGATTGATTTACGGACTTTCGCCGCACGGAGTAACTCTCGATCTTCCTCAGTTAAGGCCCGAGACGAATCAAACATGATCAAAAGCAAGTCGGCTCGGTCAAGATAGGCTTTGCTCCGCATTACCCCTTGCTGCTCAACAACATCTGTGGTTTGATGTATCCCAGCGGTGTCTATTAAATTGAGTGGAATCCCACCAAGATTCAGTGGCGCTTCAATTGTATCGCGTGTCGTCCCCGGTATTTCTGTAACTATCGCTCGATCTTCCTGTAACAAAGCATTTAGTAAACTCGATTTTCCAACGTTCGGTCGTCCGAGTATTGCGATGTTCACACCTTCCCGCAGGAGTTTGCCCTCCGATGCGGTCGCAATTAACCGGTCTAAGTCATCGAGGATGTCTTGAGCAGTCTGCCTCATTACCGTTAAACCCATGAAATCGAGCTCTTCTTCAGGAAAATCGATAGATGCTTCGACTTCTGCAAGCAGATTCGCAAGCCGATCGTTGAGTGCGTTAATCGTTTGAGACAACTTGCCGGACAACTGATCTATCGCAATTCGACGGGTGAGGTCAGTCTTTGAGCGAATGAGATCTATGACCGCTTCTGCCTGCGCTAGATCTAGCCGACCATTGAGAAAAGCGCGTTTGGTAAATTCACCCGGTGCCGCGAGACGCGCTCCGGCTTTCACCGTTAGCTCAAGCACACCTCTGAGGGGGACAATACCGCCATGGCAGTTAAATTCAACTACATCCTCTGCCGTATACGATTTTGGAGCCCGCATGATACCGAGCACTACTTCATCAATAACTTCTCCTGATAATGGTTGGACAACATGCCCGTAGTTCAGTGTGTGGCTCGGCAACTCAGCCGCGGAAACGCGACGAGACGAACGAAAAATCTGGCAGGCAATGGGAATAGCAAGACTACCACTCACTCGGACAATACCGACACCACCTTCGCCCCGCGGTGTCGCAATGGCTGCAATTGTATCCCATTCAATCATACTGCTTTGAGTTTGACTCATACCTTTCGCGTGTGGTGACAGCAACGCGCCGCATCATCCCCTCACCCCGGCTGTACGTGCGAATATCCTCATCTGATTGTAAGGTGACGTGAATAATTCGGCGGTCACGAGGCGGCATCGGGTCTAGGACGATTTCTTGATGGGTCTGCTTGACCTTTGCAGCAGCACGATAAGCCAGATCTATCAGCATCTGCTCACGGCGTTCACGGTATCCCTCCGCATCAACGAAGACTTTTTTCTTCACAAGAGATGATCTATTTAATATACAATTCAACAAATATTCGACAGCGTTTAGCGTCTGACCATGTTTGCCGATTAGTATGCCGGGGTTATCAGAACTCACCGTAAGATGTACACTTCCATTGATGATTTGAGATTCAATCTCCGCCTCAAGCCCCATATGACTTAGAATTTCATGAAGCACCACCTCTGGCGTCGAAGAAATATCCTCTTTTAACGTTACACGGATTTTAGCAAGTTTTGCCCCTAAGCCAAGGATGCCTTTTGTGGGTTCATGTATAACCTTCACACTAACCTGTTCACGATTAACACCAAGCTCTTTAAGGGCAACCTCCAACGCTTCTTCTGTCGTATCTTCTTCAACTTCAATATATTGGTGCACGATTCAGTGTCCTCCCGAATAACCGCATAATATCTATAGTTATTTGAATGGTGTTATTGGAATCGATGATGCGCGTTCCGCATCTCATGTTTTACGGTTCGCGTTTGGGAACTGTCGTTTCTTGGATTGAGGTTGTTTTTTTCTGGATGAGGTATTAACAGAGGTGACTTCCTCTGCTTCATCGGACTGCCATAATTTGGGTAAGTATTGTTGACCGATGGTAAAAATATTGTTACATAGCCAATAGAGCGCCAACCCCGACGCAAAATTATACAGGATAAAAACAAAAATCAAAGGCATAAATTGCATAATCTTTGCTTGTACATTATCGGTCGTAGGTGCCATACCGCCTGACGTTTTCTGTTGTAACCAAGTAGTAAAACCGTTGACAATCGGTAGAAATCGAAATGCATTTCCAATGAATGGAATCGTAAAGGGAAGCGTAAATAGGACATCAGGGGCAGCAAGATCATCTATCCATAAACAGAAAGGTGCCCCTCGTAATTCAACTGCGTTACCGAGAAGTGCAAATAGTGCAATGAAGACCGGAATCTGTGGAATCCAAGGGATACAACCACCGAATGGATTCACGCCGTGTTCTTTGTATAATTGCATCGTCGCCTTATTGAGTTTCTGCGGATCATCTCGATGCTTTTCACGGATCTCCGTAAGCAAGGGTTGGAGTTTCTGCATCGCCTGCATCGACTTGTAACCCTTACGGGTCAGCGGGTATGAAACCACTTTTACTAACAAGGTCAGGAGAATAATGGCAACTCCATAGTTTTTGATGATACCATAGAAGAAATTCAGAAGCCAAAGCATTACCCAAGCAATATACCAAAAGAAACCGAAGTCGATAATATCGGCGAGTTGGAGGTCTTCCTCCTGAGTGCCCGGTGGCACGATTGCCTTGAGAACTTTGTACTCCTTTGGACCAACATAAATGCGGAATTGATCTGCCCGGCTGTTGTTGGAATCTAATGAAAACCCAGGAACAATGAGGCTTGCAGCTTCAGATGGGGCGGTAATAACTGCCGGCGCCGTTGCTCCGTTGTCTGAGAGAGTTTCCAGTTCGTATGTCGCGTTAATCACTCCATCTGGAATCATGAGCACAGCAAAATACTTATTATTCATGCCTGCCCACAAGACCGAATCCATATTTTGAGAATCATCAAGTTCTTTAACAGGTTTGCTAGCCCCACTGCTCAAGGCTCTGGCACCCTCGTTTTTGGAATGGTGTCTCCCACGTTTGCCATCTTTGCGTTCATGTGCAAGAAGATCCGCATTAATCCCAGGACCCCAACGAAGTTTATATCCGTTACGGTTATCGCTCATCGAATCAAGAGAAATTAACGGTTGATTCGATAAATTTTGGAACGTTAATTCAAGGTCAACGTAATACCCATCATGATAAAATGTAAATTGCTTGAGGACCCTGAGGTGTTCTCCAATCTGCTTGGTAAACGTAAGGGTGTCTTGCGGATTTTGATCTGTAAGAATTAGCTCCGTTTTGTCCGCTGCCCAGAAGCTGTCCATTGCATCAACCGTCAGGCTCTGATTAAAAAAGTGGACTGACAAGCAGTTTTGGGCTGTTTCTGGAATCAGGTTAAACAATGATTGATCCACACCGGATCTGTCTGGATATTCTTTTAGTGCCCATTCATGTGCATAAGCGAATCGTCCAACCGAAAATATAATATGATATTTCCCAGTTTCAACTTGAACCGTTTGACTCTCTCTAACCGGTTGTCGGGGACGCGATGGGGAATCTACTTGCGCTGATTGGACTGTATCAACTGTGGATTCACTAGAAAATGACGATGAATCTGGTGAGAGGGGTGAGGCTTCCCTCGATTGCTCAGTCACTTGCTCAGTTGTTTGTTCAGGCTTGGGGAGTTTTCGACCATAAAACCAACTCCAACCAAACATGACAGCAACCATGAGTACAAGGGCTAAGACATAACGTTTCTCCATTTAACGAATCTCCTCGGGGCGATCTTTTTGACAATAGAATTTTACTTCAAGGGATGGTAACCACCAGGGTGATAAGGGTGACACTTAGATAGCCGTTTAAGCGCAAGCCACCCTCCTCTTATAGCTCCATACTTTGTAACTGCTTCAAGGGCATATTGCGAGCATGTGGGATAAAACCGGCAGGTTGGCGGAAAGAGAGGTGAAATCAGTTTGCGATAGCAGCGTATGGCGTAGATGAGTAAGATCTTCATGGTATTGACAAGGTTTACAGAGTTGAACAGGTTTACATAAGTATGGAACTACTCGGATCTGCAAACCTTGGCTTGTTGTAGCAGTTGCAAGAAGGACGCTTGAATTTGCTGACATTTTACACCGACCGCCGCAGACCGACCAACAACAACAATATCATACCCTTGAGGTATTTGCTGTTGTGATAGCCTAAACGATTCCCGGATCAGACGTTTAAGGCGGTTCCGTTTAACACTGTTTCCAATCTTTTTACTGACGGTAATACCCAAACGGGTGGAGGAGAGAGATTGTCTGAAAACATAGATAACAAGATGGCGATTCCAGTACTTTTTCCCCTTTTTATACCCCCGTTGAAATTCCAACTTTACGCGCCATATTAAAATCTCTGGAGTCGAAGTCGCTGCTCCCACTGCTGTCCGTCAATTTTCCCTTGCAAATAGGCAGTATAATTTACAACTTGAGCCTCCAAACTCATCTGCGGTGTGCCGTTTTCGTCCTCTGCCATCACCCGTATGACATCAATTGTGTCCGCCTCTGTTTGTGCCGCATGCACAAGCGCAAAAATCATGAGGAACTCTTCCTTGATCACGCGTTCGGAAAATGCGCGTGGAATAAAGTTAAGCAGCACAACGTTCTGATCGTCCCTCAGACGACCATTCCTCAGCCGCCAATGAACAACCCGAATCTGTTTCTCATTAAAGAGTTGCTGCAATACTTCACCCCGTAATGAAATTGGCACTTTCGGAGTCGCAATAGTAGATGGTTGATCCACCTCCGGTAAATCTGAAACATCATACGGAATAAAACCGAGTAACGCTGCAGGTGGTTTACCAACTTCAAATGCAATAACAAGCGGTTCGCTGTTTTCTGGATGACGTATGACTTCATGAAGCTCTCGTCCAGTTTTCTGTCGGTTCGTTTTTCCCCACCCTTCCATCAGGGCGAATTCATAGTAATAGTCTTCCGGAGCGTGTAGCGTACAACCCAGCAGTAGGAATGAAAGGCTCAATATCAACGCATTAGAAATACACATACGAGCACACGAATACATAACCAAAGGAACAGAAAAGCATTGGCGACTTTTTGCGATTTTTCTCAATAGGTACAATATTGGCCCCCGCTGAGATAGCATCTGCCGTTTTCGGCCCACTTTGTTGATTTCCATCAAGACAAAACCTTAGTTGATGTATAGGTACTTTTTCCAAGATTCGTCATAGGACCGACCATTCCGGCTCAGGTGCAGATAGGAAATAATTGAGGGTGCCTTGGGCGAACGCTTGGGGAACATACCCGCTTCATGGGGCGTGCGATCGCCCTTCTTGGCGTTACACCTTTTACACGCGGTCGCCACATTTTCCCACACGGTCGTTCCACCTCTCGAACGAGGTTTGACATGATCAATTGTTAGCGTTGACGGTGGAAAATGTTCATCGCAATATTGACATGTGTATTGATCTCGAGTCAAGACATTCTTACGTGAAAACTTCACGACGCAATGAGGGATATGGACATAGTTCACCAGACGAATTACCAACGGTATCTTCATCGACATGGTCGGCGAACGAATCTCAAGATCAGAAACTTTGACAAGCATCTTCATTGCACGTCTTAGGTTGCAAACGTTAATTGCTTCATAGCTTGCATTTAATACCAGTACATTTGCTTCCATGGTTCCCGTTCCAATTATGAAGCCTAAATTACCGAAAACATGAAAATTGAGATTATTGTAACACACCCCTCTTTGAACCTGCAAGCAAAAATCTCTATTCTCCATCCCTTAGCTGACTTGATCTCAAGCGGGATTTCCTTTGACAGACAGAACGCTTGGTGATAAAATCGCAGCGCGCAAATTGGCGAGTGAGGAATCCAATGAATTGGCGAACCATATTTACCCGTCGCATATCGCGATTTAGATTTTATAGAGGCAGTGCCCTGGTTGACTTTCAACGCTCTGCGTCGCACGCTTCTCGCCCCACGCCCGAAAATCTCCGATGGCCACCGATGTCCAATCGAGCCAGAGCGAATCGTCGCACACGTTTCTCGTTTTTTACCTCCTTGCTGCTGCACCTGATTGCGGTCCTTATGGTTAGCGTCAATTTGCCGCGATGGTATCGACCACCTCCGCCACCAGATTCGATTATTGCAGAACTTATTGAGGTCGAATTTCATTCCCAACGTCTCCATCCCGTAGAAATCAAAAAGCCAATCTTTCATGCTGACATCCCTAACCAACTTTACGCAAACAGTGTGCATTCTACACCAACAATGTCCCCAAAGGATTTAGCAGTGCAGGTAAACCAAGTAACCCCGCCGGTTCAGTCAACCGCTAAACCGCTGAGTACAACGGCTCACCTACTCCCCACATCAGATACGCCGTTTGCAGAAGCCTCCGAAGACGATTGGCATTTACAAGAATCAATTGCCGAACCACTAGAAACCGTGGCCGAAATTCCTCAATCAACCTCCACTGAAGTTGAGCAAGATCTGTCGCAAATAGAAAGACCGCAAACTGACAGTGCTAAGACACCATCGCTTGATCGCGATGCACAGATTGGCTCGCTTCTTCAGACAATTGCCAGCGGTATCGCGAGCGGGAAAGATACACCAACCGTAGATATCGTCTTTTTGTTAGATACTAGCGGAAGTATGGAAGATAATATTCGCGCAGTGGGAAGGCGTTTGGTTGATATGGTGGAAATCTTCCAAGCAGAACAGCTAGATTTCACAATGGCAATGGTGCCGTTTAAGTATCTGGCACAGCATTTTCATCAACCAACAAAGGATTATCAGAGGTATGAACGTCTTCTAGAAAATCTCGAATGCAGTGGGGCTGAACGGGCTTATGAGGCGATTGTCAAATCGATCACGAGGATAAAATTCCGTCCGGGGGCACGACGGCGTTTTATCCTCATCACCGATGCACCGTGCACAGGTCCCTATACAATTCAAGAGGTGCTACAACGATGCTGGGCAGCAGAAATCACATTGGATATAATTGGGGGCGTAACTGATAGAACCGAAGCCGACGATCCGCTCAAAGCTGAACGTGAGCAAAAGGCGCTAGCGAGAAAAACTGGTGGGATGTGGTTGCCAATACCAAGTAATTAATATTCCTTCAATCCCCCATCTGGCGTAATGAGTGGTGGACGCACATACGGCTCCGGAGGGTAATGCTTGAACGCCTCTTCGTTGAGTTCAATTCCAATTCCGGGGGTGTCCGGAGGAATTAAATATCCACCTTCGCGCTTAATCGGTTCTTTGACAAGATCGTCCTTGGGGGATTTATCTTCACCCAGCGGATACTCTTGCATAGCAAGATTGTGAATAGCTGCATCAATCTGCACACACGCGGCAGTGAGGACACAACTCAACGGGTTGTGCGGCACCACACCGATGTAACTCGCCTCTGCAAGGGTCGCGATTTTCTTGACATTTGTGATGCCCCCGGCGAGCGACAGGTCGGGACGGACGAATGCAGCGCCGTTGTGGTTCAGCAGGTCCCGGAACTGGTAAATTGTGTAGAGCCGTTCCCCCATCGCAAGCGGCATAGGAACGCTAGCCGCAACGTACTCCCATGCGTCCATATTTTCAGGTTCAATCGGATCCTCGAAAAAGTATAGGTTATACGGCTCAAGTGCACGTCCCACAGCGATGGCTTCCGCTGGGGTAAGTCGGTTGACAACATCAATCATGACATCTACATCCGGACCCACCGCGTCTCGAACCGCTCCGACCCGCTGTTCAGCGTTACGAACCATCGCGGTATAGCTCATGCTTTCCAGACCGCGTCCCTCCTCGAAATCAAACACGCCAAAATCACCAAACGGATACAACCTCACAGCAGTGAACCCCTCTTCAACCCGCGCGGCAGCTTGCTCTGCCAATTCTTCGGGTGTGTTTCCGCCCAGATGTGTATAAAGACGAATTTTCTCTCGTGTGGGTCCCCCAATTAGTTCATAAACCGGTGCATCGAGCACCTTGCCCTTGATGTCCCACAACGCGATGTCAATCGCACCGATGGCAGACATCACGTCTGCGCCGCCACGGAATAAACAGCGACGGAATGTATGCTGCCAGTGCCGTTCGATGTGTAATGGGTCCTTGCCAACGAGGTATTCGGCGCAATATTCAACCCCTGCGATCGGCAAAAATGGAGTGCCACCAGTACCACTAGCAGGATGAAGCTCACCAACCCCTGTGATGCCTTCATCTGTTTCAACTTTGACGTACATGAATCGGCTCGCCCGAAGTGTATCAACTTTAGTGATTTTCACGCGCTTACACCTTTCCTGAATCAGTTTTTACGTCGAACTGACTGTATTCTAACGCGATTAAATCTCAATAACAACAAGATTCACGCATTTCACAAAAATTCTCATAGCGGTTAACTTGGTTGTGGAAATGTGTACCCTGATTGACGATGCAGTGGTTGTATGCTATCATAATTATTAGAATACTACCTATCGGAAATTAAGATATTTTGCATCTTTTTTTACCCTTTTGCGTTGTATGCTATAGCCTTGTTCAGCCTAGATAGAAAGATCTAATCCAGCCGAGGGTGGTGGAAGTAAAATTGCTTATCCAGCGAACCCTTGTGTGTATTGTTTTTTGCTTAGATTCTCTTTCGTCTAACTGCGGCATATCCTATGCGTAGCAAGCCACGTTATTCAATCTTTAGTTTTACGGCGTAATTAACAACCAATGAAATAAATTTGACGTCGTTTAGCCTTACTTTATCAATTCAAACAAAAATGGGTATTAGAAGACATTTCAGAAGTACACTAATCACAGGAATTTTAACGCTGATACCGTTGGGTGTCACCATCTTTGTACTGAAGTTCCTTTTCACTACAATTGATGGCTGGCTTAAGCCGGTAATGTCGCCGATATTGTCACAGGTCTTGGAGGAAAGATATCACATCGGTATGGGAGTGCTAGCGACGCTCCTGCTCGTCTACCTAGTGGGTTTAATCGTCTCCAATTTTTTGGGACAAAAGCTACTTGGGGCAGGAGAGAAAATTTTAACAAAGATTCCGCTCGTGCGTGAAGTCTACGCCCCTGTCAAACAGGTGGTGCAAATGGCTTTGATGACCTCAAGCTCAAGCGAATTCTCACGAGCGGTTGCGGTTAAGACTCCCGGATCGACGATACGTGTTATCGGCTTCGTTACAGGAGAGTTCCACGAAGAAGGGAATCCCGTTCCAGTTGCTTCTGTTTTTGTCCCAACCAGTCCAAACCCGACAACAGGCGTTTTGCTCTTCTGTGATCCAGAAATCATCTATGAGACAAACATGAAGGTTGAAACTGCCATGAAAATGCTAATTTCAGGTGGAATTGTTGCCCCCGACGACTTCATGATTCGGCAGCAGATGCAACAACAAATCAACCCAAATCGCGAATCCGAATGAACATACTGTCTGTCAACTCACAAATCAATTCGTGAATTCATACAACTTGATTTTGGCAGATTACCCTCACTGTTATCCAAGCAACACCAATACGGAGAAATCAATGGCTGGCATAGATCTACGCAATAAATTAGAAAATGGTGGCATCGTATACGGCACAATGCTGAGTCTATCGCGGAATCCCCGGTGGGCAAGAGCTATTGGCCAACTCAACTTCGATTATGTAATTATTGATAATGAACATTCAGCATATAGTCGGGGTGAGGTAGCGGATTTCATCGCGGCAATTAACACAACAGGAACAACCTCAATTATCCGCGTCCCAATCCCCTCATCTCACTATGTAACCATGGCGCTTGATGCCGGTGCACACGGTGTCTTAGTTCCATACTGCGAAACTGTTGAAGAAGTTAAGGAAGTGGTCGCGGCAGCGAGATGGCGTCCGTTAAAAGGCGCACTCGTGGACCGCGTGATGGAAACGGGGGAATTCCCAAGCGAGGCATCGAAAGAGTATTTGCAGGAAAGAAATCGCAATACGGTTGTCATGATTGGGATTGAGAGCGTGCCTGCCGCCGATAATTTGGAAGAGATCTTAAAAATCGGTGGGATTGATGCAGTTTTTGTCGGACCGAATGACATGAGTATCACAATGGGCATCCCAGATCAGTACGATCATCCGGATTTCGAGGAGATGCTCCGCTTTGTTATTCGCACGTCCGGTGAGCGCAATATACCTGTCGCTATCCATCTGCAATCTGTCGAGTTGTCAACAAAGTGGATTCAAGAAGGGGTTCGATTTGTCCTGCACAAGACCGACGTGGGGGCATTACATGAAGGCTTCCAACGCGACTTTAATCAACTTCGACAAGTTGGTGACGAGATTTCCGGTCAAACAACGGAAAAGGCAAAAAAATCCGACGTGGTCATTTAACCGAGGAAACTGATTCGAGAGAAAGCATCACGGCGAAATCCGTTCAATCCGCCAATCATTATTGGGTTGGCGGGTATAGCGAAGACGGTCATGCAGGCGGCTTGGACGCCCGCTCCAGAATTCAATCATGTCAGGAGATAAACGATAACCACCCCAATCCGCCGGCAGCGGAATCTCTTCGTCTTGATATTGCGCTGCTAACTGATTGAATCGATCTTCCAGTACCCGTCGGTCAGGGATAACCTCGCTTTGTTTTGAAGCCAATGCAGCCAAACGACTGCCGATAGGCCGACTCTGAAAATAGTGTTGGGAATTTTCACGAGAAACCTTGCTTACCTGCCCGGTGATACGCACCTGCCGATCCAGTTCACGCCAGTAAAAAACCAACGCTGCCTTCGGATTCTCTGCGAGTTCTTTCCCCTTTTGGCTTTCGTAGTCCGTATAAAAAACAAAACCCCGCTCATCATGTCCTCTGAGCAGCACAATCCTCGCCGAAGGTATACCATCCTGCGTTGCTGTTGCCAGCGTCATCGCGTCCGGCAGATCAATTTTCGCATCGATCGCCTCCTGAAACCATTGGTCAAATTGATTAAAGGGATTTGCATCTAAGTCTTGCTCATTCAAGCCGGCATCGGTATATTCTCTGCGAAGTTTTGTCATACCCAAAAAAATCTCCTTGCAACTAACATTTCTTGAAAACTAACAAATCAATTGCTTCAGTTACCGGCGATGGCTCTTTTTCATTATCCACAGCTTTTTTCATTGCAAGCAACCCCGCTTGAAATTCTTCGTCTGACATAAATTCAAACGTTGAGTACGACCTCATTTTGATACGCTGGTAGTATGCCTGCAAACTGTCGTCAATTTTCTGCAGAATGGTTTCCAAAGCAACCTTCTCAAACCCGTTTGCGGAAAATAAATCCTCAACTGCTTCCAAGCATAAAAGATTCTGGTTATCAATCCCTTTGGCGGTTGGAAAGAATTCATAGTGTATCACTGTATCCAATCGGTCGGGGAAGGTACTTTGCAAGGGCATCCATCCAGAGACGAATCGTTTCCGCAGAATGTGCGCGTCCTTGCTGATAATTCTTGTACTGATTCTGATCATAATCAACTTTTTTCATGATCTTACTACGCTTCACGAATCGGATCGAATCTCGGCAATAATAGCGTCTGTCATTTCAACAGTGCCGACCGTTTTCAGCCCAGGCTGCTGAATATCGATTGTGCGAAATCCTTTGTCGATTGCGTGGTCAACGGCGTTTTCAATATCCGCAGCCTCCGTATCAAGATTGAAGGAGTGTTGAAGCAAAAGGGCAGCGGACAGAATCTCCCCAATCGGGTTAGCAACCCCTTGCCCGGTGATATCGGGCGCGGTGCCGTGAATTGGCTCGTAGAAGCCTTGCTTGGTATATCCGTAGCTCGCTGACGGGCACATGCCGAGTGAACCAACCAACACGGCCGCTTCGTCGGTGAGGATATCTCCGAAAATATTTCCCGTCACCATAACATCAAATTGGCTCGGGTTTCGGATGAGGTGATAGGCACACGCATCAACTAGGATATGGTCCAATTCGACATCGGGATAATCCTGACTAACCTTTGTCGCAACTTCTCGCCAGAGTTTTGAGCTTTCCAGCATGTTCTCCTTCGCCACAGAGGTTAGTTTTTTAGTGCGTTTTCGTGCAAGTTCAAAGCCAGCGCGCACCACACGGTCAATCTCGCGCGTCGTGTAAGCAAGCGTATTGCAGCCACGTTCTCCATCTGCGTGTGGTTCGATGCCGCGTGGTTCACCATAATATAAACCACCAGCCAACTCACGAATCACGATAAAGTCTAGCCCCTCACCGATGATCTCGTCCTTCACCGGCATGACGGGTGCCAACGCCTTTCTCCCACGAATCGGGCGAAGGTTCACAAAAAGGTCTAATTCTTTGCGCACTGTTCCGACAGCGCGTTCGGGGCGCTCTGCGCTTGGAACATCCTCCCACTCTGGTCCTCCGGCCGCACCGAATAGGATTGCGTCAGACCTTCGGCACAAGTCTAACGTTTCTTGCGGCAAAGCTGTGCCCGTTTCATCGATCGCGCAACCGCCGAGAAGTCCGTATTCGTACTCAAGTCGATGTCCATATTTGTCTTGAATCGTATCCAATACCCGAATAGCCTCAGCTGTAACTTCTTGACCGATTCCATCTCCGGGTATTACGGTAATTGTTGCATTCATTAATTTCTCCTTCAAAACCTTCCATAAATAGGTATAGCCCCGATAAGTTGGGGTACGATTTGCCAAATTAGAATTCGCGTCAATTTGTTGCTCGTTCCATAATCTCCGTCATCCGAGCGACAAACGTGGGTGGGTCCACGGTATTTCCGTCAACTAGCAACGCGCCCTCGTAAAGCTGTAAAATACAGTTCTTGATAAGGGTTTCATCGCCCTGGTTCTGGTTGAGTTGTGCGAGATTCTTTATCAACGGATGGGAAAAGTTGAGTTCCAAGATGCGCTTGGATCCAGTGAAATCCTGATTCATCATTTTCATCATCCGCTCCATGTGGGCATCCATACCCTCTGCCCCGACAACCAAGGTTGCTGCTGAATCAACCAATCTTTTGGAAGCCACCACATCCTCCACCTTATCGCCGAGAATCTCCTTGAAAACAGAAATCAGGTTGGTATCCTCGGTTAAGGTTTCATCTTGGCTTTCTTCGTCTGCTTTGAGATCTATATCCGCCTTTTCGATGCTTTTCAGCGGTTTCTCGTCATATTCAAGCAGATGGGGAATATTGAACAGATCAACGGGATCGATGAAGAACAACACCTCAATCCCTTGTTTCTTGAAATATTCCAAATTGGGATTCCGTTCTACCACATCTCTGCTGTCACCTGACAAGTAATAGATCTCCTCCTGATCCTCCGACATCCCAGCGACATAATCCTTCAGCGAGGTAAACTTGCCACTTTCGGTTTTGGTCGACTCAAATCGCAAGAGCTGAAGCAGTCGATCTTTGTTGACGAAATCTGAACTCAGTCCTGTTTTGAAGAGCAAGCCGAAATTCCTGAAGAATTTCTCATACTTCTCTGCGTCATCTTTCGCCCAATCTTCCAGCAGAGAGAGTATCCTGCCCGTTAAGGTTTCTCGGATACGTGCCATGATAGGACTCGATTGTGTCACCTCGCGGGATACATTCAAGGGCAGATCTTCGGTATCCACCACCCCTGATATAAATCGAAGGTATTCAGGCAGGAGTTCTTTGCAATCGTCCTGAATAAAGACCTTGCTCGAATACAGGTGCAGCGAACTCAGGTCTTCCTCCCTGAGAAATCTGAGCGGTTGCGTTTCCGGTATAAACATCAACGCTTTGAAATTCACGCGACCTTCGAGAGAAAGGTGTAGGTGACCGAGCGGCGGATTGAGGTCGTTTGATATGAATTTATAGAACTCATTCCGCTCCTCCTCCGTCACTTCATTCCTATTCTTATGCCACAAGGCACTGACAGTGTTCACCTGCTTCCCATTGACTGAAACAGGAAAATCGACAAAATTAGAGTATTTCTGGATGACCTGCTCAACACGATACGACTGGCTAAATTCCTTGGATTCGTCTTTCAACTTAAAGGAGATTTGGGTGCCTCTCTGCGGACGTTCAATCTCCTTGATGGTGAATTTGCCCTCACCTGTTGACTGCCATCGGAACCCCTTTGAGTCGGTATCAGCGTGGCGCGTTTCAATTGTAATTTCGTCCGTAAGCATAAACACCGAATAAAAACCGATACCGAACTGACCGATCAGGTTGGCGTCGAAGGGTGTGTCTCCCTCCTTCATTTGCTCCAGAAATTCTAGCGTTCCCGAACTCGCAACGGTACCGATTCTTTCGGTCAAATCGTCCCTAGTCATGCCGACGCCTGTATCCGTAATCGAGAATGTTTGTGCATCGGAATCAACCGCGATGTCAATCCTTAAAGGCACTTCAGGATTTAGGATATTCTTATCCGTCAACTGTCTGAAGCGGATTTTATGCAACGCATCGGAAGCGTTAGAAATTAATTCGCGGATGGCAACCTCGGGATGAGTATAAAGCGAATGAACAATGAGATGCAGAAGTTGTTTCATCTCTGCTTTATACTCAAATTCTTGGATTTCTTCGGTGTTGTTGCTATCAGCCATGATTCAGAATTCTCCTTTCACCGTAGTTTTGTCAAACTATCGAATATAAAAAAATCAGTTGTTTGTCGTATCTAAGATCCCTCAGACTTATTCGCCATAACGATATACACAGGATCCGTGTATTCATCGGTCTGTGGGGTGCAATCCAAAAATGTGACTTCCGCATAGCCGCCCGCCAAACGGAAGTAATGCTGCACCAATTCGGCGTGCTCACCGTCAGAGGTTACACGCCAGATGTAGACTGCTTTCGTTGGGAACAGACGATTGGAAAAAATGACGATGAACGGAGCATCTGGCTGAAGAATGCGATGCACCTCACGAAAAACCTTGACTGGCTTTGTCAGATACTGCATCGAAACAGTCATGATTACCGCTGCAAATTCCCTATCGTCAAAAGGGAGGGTTGGATCGGCATTGAGATCATGAATTACATATTCGTCAAGGACAGGATTGACTTGAAGTTCTACTGCATTCAATCCCAATCCGACTATACGTTGAGCGGGGAACCCTTCGGGTAGGTGGGAGAAGGCACTGCTCATCAGGTCTAATATGACGGTATTTCTCGGTAAGGTTTGATCGAAAAATTCCTTAATTACAGCGATTGCGTTGTCGTCAATATGGGTCACGATACGGGGTTCGGTGTAAAACAGGCGATCATCGGTTTCATCAATTCGTGCAAAGGCTGCAGGGGGTAGTGCTGTTTTCATTTGCAAATCATCAGAAAATTTAGCGCAGATTGCCAATAATTTTATAGTTTCCTAGTCTTACCGCATACTCAATTGAATTTTTAGCAGCCGATGCAACTCTTTAATTGGCTGCTTATGGTCATCAACTCGTAGATCGATATACCGATCATTAAAACCACCCTCTCCACCGTTCTCACGTACGACGAGCAACGCTGCCGCCTGCTGTCCACGCCGATCCCCACCTTTTTCCTGCCCCGCAATCAGTGCCGCCATCAGTTTTTCTGCCAGTTCTCCCTCTGTTTCCTCGAACGTCTTACCCATCGCATCGACCACCGCTTTGCCCGCCAGTAGGTTGCCCTGTGCGGAGTAATTCTCTCCGCTGCGCGCGCCCGCCCAGTCAAGACATTCATCGCCGGTGTAGTTAGCGACGTTACCGTCTGAATCAACAATGCCGACCTGACGCTGCGATTTGCCATCATCCCCGGCAACTAGCTGGTCCAACGCTTGTTGGGACGTGAGTCCGTTTTCCAGAAGTACCAAACCTTTTGCTCCATAGGTCGTATTTGTCCACGATTGGGTCGCCACCGCCCCCACACCCGCCTTTGCCCACGGCACAACGGCTCCAACGGCAAAAAACTTGGATTGAACAGCAACACCAAGATCGCCATTCTCCGGATCGCGCCCAACGATTGAAAAGGTTGTGATGAGGCGGTCATGCACTTTAGAATTAGACGGATGAGATTCTGTGCCGGCGAAAGTAAGGATGCCGGTATAGATTGTCGCACAGACCAACCGGAGAGGTGACATGCAGAAAAACCTCCTTTGCATGAAATGGGAAATAGGGAATTGGAGGGGCAAAAAAGGATCGGCAGGTTGCTCTCCCTTCTTCTCTTCCAATCGTTCGTATTTGACGTTGATCCGGTTCTAATGTTTATTGGATCGGATCTTCATCGCTTCCGCGTGTCCCTGAAGCCCCTCAATTTGAGCAAGTTTGACAACAGCCGGCGTGACCTTTTCTAAGGCGGTTTTGGTATAGGAGATAATACTTGTTTTTTTTAGGAAGTCATCAACACTCAGCGGCGATGCGTATTTCGCCGCCCCACCGGTAGGCAGGATGTGATTGGGACCGGCGATGTAGTCGCCAACGGATTCGGGGGTGTAGGGTCCCAGCATAATTGCTCCCGCATTACGGATGGAACCAACCCATTCGATTGGATTTTCTACCTCTAATTCGACATGTTCAGGTGCGATTTCGTTGGCAATCTCTACTGCTTCGGCTAAATCTGCAACAACGAACGCTACACCGTAGTTTTCAAAAGCACCGGTCAGTTCAGATTGGCGGGGCAGCTTTTGAGCCTGTCGTTCAATCTCAGCACAAACTTGCTCTGCAATTTCTCTTGATGTTGTAATGAGAATGGCGGAACATTCCACGCTGTGTTCTGCTTGCGAAATTAGGTCTGCTGCAACATAGGCGGGATTTGCGGTGTGATCAGCGATAATCAGGACTTCACTGGGGCCCGCCAACTTGTCAATATCGACAGGACCATAGACCTCTTTCTTCGCAAGTTGGACATATAAATTACCCGGACCGACGATTTTATCCACCTTCGGAACGGTGTCTGTCCCGTAAGCCATCGCACCAACTGCTTGTGCACCGCCACACTTGTAAATCTCACGGACATCACATGATGCCGCAGCGACCAGCATGTGTGGGTCAATTTTCCGATTTCGCATCGGTCCCATGAAGACCGCAATCTCCTCAACACCCGCGACCTTCGCAGGAACCAGATTCATTATCAGCGAAGAAACCAACAACTGACTTACGGACGGAACACATACACCGATACGTCTTAACGGACGGATGAGGTGTCCTAAAACGACGCCATCTGCTTCTGTGGACAACCATGAATTTCGTAGCTGCTTCTGATGAAATCGCTCAATGTTCGTCCGCGCAAGCCTGACCGCATCGTGGAATTCTGAATCGACCTGCGCAGATGCATCATCAATCTCTGCGTCTGTGACTCGCATCTCTTTGACAGTGATTCGTGGAGCGTCAAGCTTGCGTGTATATTTAATAACAGCTCGATCGCCCTCCCTTTGGACATCTTGCAAAGTTTTACGGACAGTCCTCAGAATGTTTGGATCTTCTAATCCTCCACGCAGATTAAGTTTTTCGATGAAAGCCGCTGCTTCGTCCGAGTGGGCATCAAGAATGGCGATCACAGAAAATTCCTCATTTCTTGTCAACGTTCGTATAGATTTTTAGTCACTCACCCGGGTAATATCCGCGCCAATACCCGCCAGTTTCTGCTCAATATTTTCATATCCACGGTCAATATGATAGATACGGGAAACAACCGTTTCGCCTACCGCTGCCATGCCAGCGAGAACAAGCACCGCACCCGCACGGAGGTCTGACGCCATGACAGGCGCACCACTAAGTCTGAGCTTACCACGTACCATCGCACGGTTTCCTTCGACGCGAATATCCGCTCCCATTCGATTGAGTTCGCTCGCGTGCATGAAGCGATCTAAGTAAATGCCTTCCGTAATAGTGCTAATACCCGGTGCGATACTGAGGAGGCCCATCATCTGCGCCTGCATGTCTGTGGGAAAGCCCGGATATGTATCAGTGGCGATATTGATTGCACGAAGTTCTCGTGGTGCCCTCACGCGGACGCCATTATCCGTCCAATCCAACTCAACACCTGTCTCAACTAATTTTTCGGAGGTAGCACCAAGGTGTTCTACAGGGGCATCCTTCACAAAAACGTCTCCTTTCGTAATAGCGCCCGCAACCATGAACGTTCCTGCTTCGATGCGATCTGGAATGACAGTATATTCCGTACCGTGAAGCTGTTTGACACCATCTATTGTCAAGGTAGAGGTGCCAACCCCTTTGATCTCTGCCCCCATCGCATTGAGGAAATTTGCTAGATCAGCGACCTCCGGTTCGCAGGCAGCTCCACGAATAGTCGTTGTACCGTCTGCCAACGATGCAGCCATCATGACGTTTGCAGTTGCTCCAACGCTTGAGCCGTGCGGTCCTCTCAAATACATCTCCGCACCGACCAACCCATTCGTCCGTGCTATGATATAGCCACTGTCAATCTCAACCTCTGCACTGAGCTGCTGCAACCCTTTCAGGTGCAAGTCTACCGGACGTGGACCGATAGCACAGCCACCAGGGAAAGAGACTTTTGCGATACCTAAACGTGCGACGAGGGGACCCAGTACATAAATTGATGCTCGCATCTTCCGGACCAGGTCATAGGGTGCTTCGTAAGCAATTCGGTTCCCCGGTTCAATATAGAGTGTTGAATTCTCTAACTTCGTCGTCGCCCCCAGCACTTCAAGTACCGCACAGAGGCTATCAATATCCCTCAGACTGGGAACGTTATGAATAACGCTAGAACCATCTGCTAGAATCGCCGCTGCAACGGCAATAGGAAGCGTTGCGTTTTTAGAGCCACTGACTGGAATTGTACCTTTAAGCTGCTTACCACCGTTGATGATGAGTCTATCCATGATGAATTCTCCTAACGTAAGAATCTGTGTTTCACTTCGGCTTGGATTGGGAGCCAATCTCTGAATCCCGTTTAACCCTATACCGAAGTTATAAAAAAATAGCTCAGAATAGATTGATGATGTCTATATGCATCAACGATGCCAAGTTAAAAACCGTTTCGTTGTGGGCTTTGTGGGGTAGTTTACCCTAAAATTAGTGTGTCGGGATAACCACATGTCATCGTGTTACCCCGCTCATTTCAACTGCATATTTCTAGCTGCGCCCGTCTTCTCCATCCTGTTTTTCGGGTTTCCGCCATAACTGCCACTCTTCCCTCACCTCAACAAGTTGTTCCGCCGGTGCATCTCGGACCTCCAAAACGGTTAGCGTATCTTGTGGAATCTGCGCCAAGATCTCTTCAAAGTCAAGGTCCCCAGATCCCGGCGGGTGATAAGCCTCAAGGTCCTTGAGGTCGTGCAAATTCACGCCGATCAGGTTTTCTGTGTATCTCTCCAGCCAACGATGTGACCAACAAAGTCCCACCCGCTCCTGAAGCATGGCGTGTCCGACATCGTGCCAATACCGCATATTGCTTCCCTTGAACTTTTCTAAGAACAACCCAACCTCGTCAAAATTGGGGATCTGATAGTAGCGTGGGCGATTCTCAATAGCTAAGTAGACCTTCATCCGCAAAGCCATTTCATTCAACGCATCAAGGCTAAACAGCACAGCATCCTGATGCTTCGCCTCCTTGCGTTTACGCCACTCGGTCGCTTCCTCCACCTTCGTCCTAAATGCCTCAAATTCCCGCTCGCCATATTCGTAGAAATCATACATCAGGTAGGAACGATCGTAGGTGTCTACCTTACCCAAGTGAAGCACAACGATTGGGACTTCGATCTCGACCGCCAACTCCATCGTCCGAATCGTCTGTTTAACCGCTTCGTTCCGCGTATCCGCATCAAGACTTGCCAAGTGAATCGGATCACTCTCCGCTTCGGATTGTGGGAGACCATGCAAAACAGGACAAAAGTTGTGAATAGAACAGATCTGTGTCGTCGCTAGGTGAGGCTTAATCTGCTCAATCTGTGCTCGTGTCAGGTGTCGGCTGAGTTCAATCGCATCAAATCCAAGTTCCTTGAGTTCGTCAAGCAGCGCTGCCCCATCCGGTTGTCTCAAAGCGTTCCACATGGTCGAAATAGCCAACATTTTACGACTCCCTCACAAGGACTTTTCTGCCAACAATTTCAAGGGCACCAGCCGCATACCATCGAACAACCTGTGGATACAGTTTATGCTCTTCAATATGAATCCGCTTGAGCAGGCTTTCTTCATCATCATCGTCGAATACGGGCACCGAAGCCTGTGCGATGATAGGTCCAGCATCAACCCCTTCATCTACAAAGAAAACGCTTACGCCGCTGACCTTAACGCCATACGCCAGCGTATCTCGCACAGGGTACGCCCCCGGAAACGCGGGCAGTAGGGACGGATGGATATTGATGATACGGTTGTGGTACTTCCGCACAAACGCTGGTTGGAACAGCTTCATAAAGCCCGCCAGAACAATTAGCTCTACTTCGTACTTGTCAAGAATTCTCGAAATTCCTGCATCAAACGCATCTCGATCCGGAAAATCCCGTACCCTCACCACATAGGTAGGAATACCCGCTTCCTTGGCACGAGTGAGCGCGTAAGCTTTTCTCCGATCACTAATCACCGCAGCGATTTTAACCCCACTATTTTTCTCGTGGTGGAGCTGATCAATTAACGCCTGCAAATTGGTTCCGCTGCCGGAAGCTAAAACTGCAATTTTCATATTCGCTGAACTAATATCCCTTAAATTGAATAAATCATACTCAACAAAATACCCAGAATTTTACCGATCACGAATGGAGCCAAGTGGTCTGACTATGGACATTGCACGCCACCACGATTCAGCGGTTTGGCAGGGCACTGACAGGTAAAAAAAATATTTTCAATGCCCTATACGGGTATTTATAGATTGTCGGGTGTGCCGAGAATCCTGATGGCCACTATACTTGAGCGGTTTTACAGATGGGCGCTATGCTAAAGCGGTTGCCTGTGAACGGTTTGCTGACCTGCCATATTAGCTCGATGAAGGTTTGCTGATGCCATATTCACCTCGATTTATGAGTAAGATTCCACATAAATGTCAATACGGTCTAGCAACTTGCGTTATTATAACCTATTTTCTGACCATGTGCGTAACTCCTATCTCTGTCTGAATCGCTGATTATCGCGGATTCAGGGATTACACGGATTAAAAAATCAGCGCAATCTGTGTAATCTGTCTAATCCGTGATTCAGACATTTTTCTGTTCCCTCTACAATTTTAATTTCTTCAGGGGTGAGATCGTACAACAAGTATACTATCTGATCAATCTCATTTTCAAGGTCGGATACATCGGCGTCTGGATTAGCGCGTTTGGTGGCGAGGATCTGATTGACAATTTTGCTGATAGATGCTTTCTGCGCTGGCTTGATAGGAGGAATAGGGATTTGAGATACATATTGAGCGATAAATCTCACGAACCCACCCCGAATCTGTGTGCTTGTCTTTGTGTAAAACCAGAAAATGGCTTTGCTGTTGAGTAAACCGAGAAGCCACATTTCCTTCGTTGGTAAGAGATACGAAGTATTTCCCCAAAAATAACCGCTATCATCAAAGGCAAACGCCGTACCTTGCGCTATATCAGGATAAACAATCTTTGGTTGCTGAAATTCCTCCCAATATGCACACGCTCGCAACTCCCAGAAGTATTTCCCCTGATCGTATCGGTTAATCAGTTTCTCTCGAAAGGACTCAAAGTGTGCGTGGATGGCAGGATAAGTACTAGCAAAAATATCTTCTGCTTCTGCAAACCTCTCCCCGATACCAAACATCCACTCCGGATCAAACCAATCTGCACTTGCATTTTGGTCGTAGGGGTCCCAACGGGCAATTTTTTCCGCATCATCAAGAGGCCTCCCGATATGCTTTAATTTTGTCGCCAAGGCTCGACGCAATTTTTTGTCCGCTCGCTTACACGCCAGCTTCTGCGGGCGTGTTGTGGCGTGGAAATGCCGCTCGCGGTTATCAGCCAATTCCCGCTCTAAAGCTTTCGCTTTGGTACTTGTCAGGTTTCGCTCCTCTTCAAGACCGATGAGCGTGTTTGCTGCGATAAAGGGTGTCTCCAGATTCGGCAGCGGCTTAATCCCAAAGTTGTCTGCGGTACTATCCGGCTCCTGCTCAATGGCAAGGGAGATGAAAAAGCGGAGTGCAATTACGATGAACGCGTTAAGGGCGAGGAAACCAGATGCCCCGCCTACGGTTTTTGAGGTAGGTCAATGCTGTTACACTAATTCTTAACATGAGTCTTAACATGAGTGTTTTTATTTAACCCCCTAAATCCCCCTTATCAGGGGGACTTATGAAACTGCGTAAGTCCTCAACTGTTTCATGATTTCGCGATCTATCGCCCACGCACCAGCTGACGTATTAGAGATTACTATTATAATTGTATCCCTTGCAAGGCATGTGCTCTTGAAAGAAACGCCGGCATCCCAACCTATGAGATAATGAACTGGAGCTTTACTCTGCTCATGGTAAATCCAGACACCGTGACCGTAAAATCTATTATCTCTGTCTTTGACCGCCTTTTCCAAAAATAGGTTCGTCAACCGTTTAGAAAGGATTTTTTCCTCAAAAAAGCCCCCCCACAACTTGTCCATATCTTTTACTGTTGTGAAAGCCCCTGCATCAGATGATCCGATAATTGGTAAGGTAAAAATGTTGGTTCTCCACCCCTCTTCCCCGTCAATATATCCGCTAGCCGTACGTTCTGGCAAACGGTCCATCGCAAAAAATCCCGAATCGCTCATTTCGCATAACTCAAAGATATTTTCTTGTATAAAGTCGATATAGGGAGTTTCTGAGATTTCCTCAATGACGATTCCCAGTAGAATAAACCCTCCGTTTGAGTAGGAAAACCTTTCCCCTGGGTTAAACTTCATGTTCCCGTCACGAAATAGCGGTATGTAATCCTTGAGACCTTTTAGTTCAAAGCAGGGGATATCCAATTGAAAATTATCGACATCCTCAATAAGTTCCTCATCATAATAGTCATAAACCCCAGAAGTATGGGTTAAGAGATGGTGGATAGTGACATCTTCTGATATATTCGGAAAATCAATATTTACACAGTCACACAACCTTGAAGCTAAAGAGAGTTCGCCACGATCAACCAGTTTTCCTATGCCAAGCGCAGTCAAGAACTTGGTTCCTGACGCTATTCCGAAACGGGTGTCAACCGTATTCGGAATTTTATTGCTCCTATCTGCATAGTTGTAGGCATTTTCAAATTCTACGGTTCCATTGAGTTTAACAAAAATCACGCCTGAAAAACTCGTTTCACTGACAGTCTGCTCTATCACCTGATTTAACTGGCTCATCCTCATGCCTTCGACTATTCCACCGGGCGCCAGCGTATAGCGTAAAAATCGGTGTTATCCCGCACTGCCTCCCAGCTGTTGCCCGCCTGACTAGAGCCGACCACGGATAGGATGCAGTCGTCCGCAAGCGTAACACTGTCGGCATAACTGCCGGTGAATGTGGTGTAATCTAGGTAGTACACCTCGTCCTCCCATGTGCTGCCCTCATCACGGCTGATCATCGCCCGGCTACCCGGCGGTCCGGGGCCGTAGCGTGTGTCGTGAACAACAATCACGGTGCTATCACCTAACGCTACGGGATCGCCGCGCGTTTGCCCGAACACCGTTGCGAGTTGACGAAAGTCCCTCCATGTGCGACCCCAATCATCGGATTCGACCACACACACATGCTTATAGGGCCAACCGGGATTTGCGCTGCCAGTCCGCTGCTCCAGATCGGGTGGATCATCGGGCAGCATGGGTCGTTGGTAACGTTGCGCCGCGACCAATTTGCCCGACGGAGTCAGCGTAACACCACCTTCGCTTGTCCAATCATGCACACGGACTGGATCCATCCACGTCTGTCCGCTATCAGTTGAACGATATACGAACAGGTCGCCCCCGCCCGATTTGTAGACCAATCTCGTCCCCGCTTGCTCAAAGACGTGATTTACATGACCAATTGCCGCTAGTAGCGTCTCATCCGGCAGACGAAAAATCCACGATCCACTGCCCCAGTGTCCCGCCGGGTTCGGAACTTCGCCGATCTTCCGCCACGTCCGCCCTTCGTCCGCCGATGAGTGGATGACCACCTTCGTGTTCGGATGTTCACCTTCACTCCCTAAGCCGATGAATGTACCGTCCTTGAGGACTTCAAAAACCCCGCGGACAGGACCTTTATCATATGCTGCCCACGTCCTTCCCCCATCGCTGCTCTTGCAAATAATGTTACCGAGATTGGCATATACTGTGCCGTTAGGTGCTTTAACAAGCTGAATTGCCTGCGGACTTGTTTCCCGATCTGGCGGCAGCAGCACCTTTTCGACCGGAACCTCGCTCAACTTCCCGGCACGAGCATGGAGAATGTAGGAACTGTGGTGCATCGTTTTGAGAGTATCAGCGGAGGGTACATCCACGCCACCAAGGCGAGCGGTCTTGAGGTTTGGTTCAGCCATGATGGGCATCGGTATTTCTCGCTTTCTGCGTATGCGGGAATGCGGAAATCGATAAAACTATATCACGCCCCCTAAACTGCGTCAAGGTTAAATCTATCGTTGAAAAAAACATCGATTTTTTCGACTTGACCGCGCTCCGCGGGTTTGGTACAGTAACTTGAAATCTTCGATCCTCGCCGAAACGGGTGAGAATCATGCAATCCTCGAAAGCCAATCCCTTGAACAGATCCAATAGACCGAGGTAAAAAACGATGATGCCCAAACTCCGCATTGCTGTCATCGGCGTGGGAGCCAATCACGGTTCTCGCGCTCGCCAGTATCTGGAAACAATCACACGCTTGACCGAGCACTACGAACTCGCTGCTGTCTGTGATCGCAATCCTACGGCGCTTCAGGAGGTAGTAATCCAATATGGAATACAAGCACACTACGAAAGTGTGTCTGCGCTTTTTGATGCCGAGAAGCCAGATGTCATACTCAGCTTGGCACCAAAGGATTCCCATATCGTCATTGCCCTTACTGCAGCGCGGCACGGCGCCCACATCATCACAGAAATACCAGTGGCGTTGACACGACGCTACGCCGCAGCAATTGCCGAAACGTGCCGGTCAACAGGGGTGCTGTGGGAGGTGGGAGAGCAGGTCTGGCTTTGGCCCGCTGAACGTCTCAAGAGGCAGATTATTGAAGCCGGGGGGATCGGTAAACTTACCCATGCCCGGCTGTGGTATCTGACCGGACAGTATCACGGTTTCAATGGAGTCCGGTCGCTGCTGGGGGCAAGAGTAACCCGCGTTCTCGGCTACTGCGGCGAGGTGGAAACCGAACCATATATTGCCTACGGCGGAGAACCGGAGTCAACGGTGAAATGGGACCAAGCGGTAATTGAGTTTGATAACGGTGTGACCTGCTTGTTTGAGAAACCACCGCGTGCCTTTCCGTTACGTGAACAGACCTTTTCAACAGGCTGGCAGGTCGAGGGTACAAAGGGGCACTTCGATCGGAACCGGCTTATGCTGTACGGGGAATCGCAGCCCTACGATCTTACAGAGCAATACACCCAAATGGAGGGAGAACGTATACTTGAGGCGGTCCGGGTGGACACTGTCCCGCCGATGGTCTGGGAAAATCCTTTCAAATCGTTCCGCATCGGCTCGCCGGATGACGTCGCGAAGGCGAGCATCCTTGTCAGTTTCCATCGTGCAATTACACAAGGAGGGACGCCACAGTACGGTGCCGAAAATGCACTACATGATTGGGAGATTTGTCTTGCTGTCCGTGAAAGTGCGCGTTTAGGAAACGCTTGGGTGACGCTCCCCTTGGAAGGTCCAACTGAGTTAGAGGGTCAGATCGAGGCGGAGTTTGTCCGACGCTATGGACACGATCCGATTGAAGAGACCGAAGCCCTTCTGGACACTTCTTTTAGCCGGTCAGCTACACTCTGGCCCTTCGCGCATTGGCTTTGAAGTTGTCGAAAAATCGGAAAGAAGGCAAAAGTCAATCCTTAAACATCCGGATGCCTATTGCGCCACTCGGTGGCTCCTTCATAGGCGTGACCAACCCGACACAACAGCGGTTCTGACAGATGCTTGCCCACCCACTGAATGCTTAGAGGAAGCCCCTCACTGTTAAATCCACATGGCACTGATAATGTTGGTGCCCCGTTATAATCGAACGGTGCGGTAAACCGTTGGAATTTCGGTTCTCGGTTTTCCGGCAGCGGTCCATATAGCTCTTCTGGCTTGACTGGATGTGGTGGTGCGGCTGTTGATGGACATACAAGTACATCAATCTGCTCGAACACGCGACGGAGATATCCTGTACAGGCAGCGCGCAAATTGTTGGCTTTGGCATACTCCGCCCCTGTCACCTTCGCTCCTTTATCCAGCCAGCCACGAAACCAAGGACCGTAGTCGTCTGTTCGGGAGGGATAGGTCGCTTCGTGGGCGGCGACCGCTTCAGCGGAACACAAAATTGGCCACGCAGCGACGTACGGATCCATATCCGGCAGTTGCACCTCGACAATATCAGCACCCAAATCTTCCAGAACTGTTACACCAGCTAGCACCGCCTCTGCGAGTTCAGGGTCAATGTCTTGGGTAGCGTATTGCAAGTCCAATCCGATACGAACACCTTCCACGCCCCTGTCTATACCTTCGAGCATATTTGGTACAGGTGCCGGTAAGGAGGTGGGATCATTGGGATCGAAGCCAGAGATGACCTCAAGCACGATGCCTGCGTCGGCGGTGCTTCGCGTCAGGGGTCCAACATGATCAAGTGATTCAGCCAAAGCCAATACGCCGTAGCGACTGACTCGCCCCCATGTGGGTTTGAGACCGACCGTGCTACATGCTGCGGCGGGGAAGCGAATCGAACCACCGGTATCGCTGCCCAGAGAACCGAAACACAGACCGGCGGCTGTTGCAACACCGGATCCACTAGACGAAGCCCCTGCAAATCGTTCGGCGTTCCATGGGTTAATGGGAATCTGGAATTTGGGATTGTAGCCGCCCATCGCACCCTCTGTGAGATTGAGCTTGCCGAGCAGCACCGCGCCAGCCGACTCCAACTTTGCAACAACGGTAGAATCGAAGTTAGGAACATGCTCGGCGAGTGCCTGTGTTCCTCCCATCGTGCGGACTCCTTCGGTGAAGCATAGATCTTTTACGGCTACCGGTACTCCATGGAGTGGCCCCCGATATGTGCCGGTTGTGATTTCTGCCTCAGCTTTCTGAGCCGCTATAATCGCGTGGTCTGCCATAACGGTGGCGTAGCTTTTGAGGTGGTTATCGAGTTGATCAATGCGATCCAGTATTGCGGCGGTAACCTCTACAGGTGATATATGTTTCGACCTTATCAGTTCGGAAACTTCGGTAATCGTTTTAAAGTGAAGCGGCACTTTGCTCATTTTTTTGCTCCTAACAGAAATCCATCGCCAGACGCTGCGCCTTCCATGTGCAGCCTTTGATTAAAGGTCAAGATGCGAATGCTGAAATCACACATGAATTTTACACGAAAATGGGAATAATGACGAGAAAAAACAGTTTTGCAATGACCTCAACGTGATCGGACTGAAGCACTTGTAATTGAGTTTTTGCGCCTAACATGATATACTAAACATATCATAACAAATAAGCAATCAAAGGCTTATTCTAAAGACGGAGCAATATATGCCACGGGAATATGGGATTGAACAGGTACGAAACATCGGCATTATGGCGCATATCGATGCCGGCAAAACAACGACCACTGAACGCATCCTATTCTATACCGGCAAGAAGCATAAAATCGGTGACATCGACGATGGTACAACGGATATGGATTGGATGGTTCAGGAACGTGAGCGCGGTGTGACCATCACTGCGGCAGCGACGACCTGCTTTTGGCGTGATCACGCGATTCATCTAATCGATACACCAGGACATGTTGATTTTACTGTCGAAGTTGAACGTTCCCTGCGTGTACTTGATGGAACGGTCGCGCTATTTTGTGCTGTCGGTGGCGTTGAACCCCAATCCGAAACAGTATGGCATCAAGCAGAGCGGTATCACATTCCGCGAATCGCTTTCGTAAACAAGATGGATCGGTTGGGTGCGGATTTCCCGCGTGTTGTCGAAATGATGAAAGCACGATTGGGAGCTAACCCGTTGATCCTCCAACTGCCAATCGGTGCCGAAAGCCAGTTTTCAGGTGTCGTGGACCTTATTCGTATGAAAGCCCTCCGTTGGCATCAAGAGGACCAAGGACAGACCTTTGATGTGACGGGGATCCCTGCGGAATTGGGTGCAGCAGCGGAGGAAGCACGCGAGGAGTTGGTCGAAACCGTTGTGAGCGAAGATGATGACCTACTAGAAAAGTATCTCGAAGGCGAGGAGATTACGGAAGCAGAACTTCTGCATGGAATTCGTCTAGCAACGTTAAAAAACAGACTCGTCCCGGTGTTATGTGGAACGGCTCTGAAGAATCAAGGAGTCCAACCATTACTTGATGCTGTTATTGATTTCCTTCCGGCGCCGACTGATGTGCCCCCGATTGAGGGCGTCGTTCCGCGCAAAGACCGCAAGGAAGCACGGGAGTCGAAAGATGACGCGCCGTTTGCTGCGTTAGCATTCAAGATTGCCAGAGATCCGAATGTAGCTAAAATTGTTTACTGCCGCATCTACTCCGGGACGCTCAAACGTGGGGAGGTCGTTTACAATGTAACGAAAGATACAAAAGAGCGGGTAACACGAATCTTGCAGATGCACGCCAACAAACGGGAAACCTGTGATGAAGCTTATGCAGGAGACATCGTTGCACTTGTTGGGTTGAAAAATACTGCCACTGGGGATACGTTGACACCCGCCTCGCAGCCAATTCTGTTGGAATCAATGGTATTTCCAGAGCCGGTTATCTCTGTCGCGATTGAACCGAGGTCTGAAAGGGACAAAGATGCACTTGAAGAAACGCTTGATTTCATGATGGAAGAGGATCCAACTTTTACTGTGCAGATCGACGATGAGACCGGGCAGCGTGTGATCTCAGGTATGGGAGAACTTCATCTGGAGATCTTGACAGATCGGATGCTGCGCGAATTCCAAGTCAATGCGCGTGTCAGCAAATTGCAGGTTGCCTACCGTGAAACAATCAACAAAGTCGCCGAAGCCCAGGGCAAATATATTCATAAGATTGATGACGAGGGTATTTACGGAGATGTCATACTCAGACTAGAGCCGCTACCACGGGGGACGGGGTTTGAATTCGTAGATGAAAGCAACGAGCTAGATATTCCCTGCCAATACGTCGCAGCCATTGAGCAAGGGGCACGAAACGCAATGTCGAATGGGGTGTTAAGTGGTTTCCCCATGCAAGACATTAAAGTGGTTCTCATCAGTGGTTCACACCATGAAACAGATTCATCAGAAACCGCCTTTGAAGCTGCCACTGTTATTGCTGTTGAGCAGGCTGCCCAAAAGGCAGCGCCTGTCCTGTTAGAACCGATTATGAAAATTCAGGTGATTGCGCCAACTGAACATATTGGTAAGGTGATTGGCGACCTCAATTCACGCCGTGCGCAGATCCACGAAACCGGGGCGGTGGGAACAGCGGAATCTATTGATGCCCATGTTCCGTTAGCACAGATGTTCCAATATACAACGGAATTGCGTTCATTGACTCAAGGACGCGGGCTGTTCACGATGGAATTCTCTCATCACGACGTTGCTCCCGCCAGCACACGAGATGCTGTTGTGAATAGACCACTGTTTTAGGGCCAAAGCACCAAATTAATGAAAGGATCATTGATGAACAAACCTAAAATCTTATACCTGCCTACATCAGGACATACTGAAGAGGTCTTCTCTCCAGAAATTTTCGCCCGATTTCAAGAGCAATTTGATGTAACGTTGAATGAAACCGGTTCAAGCTATACAAGCGACCAAATTGCCGAGCGTGTTGCTGGGGTTGAAGGGGTAGTTACCGGTTGGGGCGTGTCACCAATAACCGAAAAGGTGATGGCTAACGCAGACGCACTCCGAATCATCGCCCATTCAGCAGGTTCTATAAAGCGTCTTGTCGGTGAGGTCCTTGCTAAATACATCCTGCCGCGCCAGATCTGTGTGTTCAGTGCCAACGAAGCAATCGCCTACAATGTCGCTGAATACACGATTGGTGCAATGATTATGACCACCCGCCGATGGGTTGACTTTATCCTACACACCCGATCAGGGAAATGGAATCGGAGTGAAGTCGCTTCCAGCGCGCCCTCTTTACGTGGAAGTACTGTTGGTATAGTCTCGGCAAGCAAAGTTGGGCGACAGGTGATTAAGCTTTTGCAATCTTTCGAGGTCAGAAAACTGATCTACGATCCGTACCTCTCAGATTGGGAGGCGGGCACCCTCGGTGTGGAGAAAGTTGCGCTCAACGATCTTTTTGCCACAGCCGATATTGTGACCGTTCACACACCAAGTATCCCGGAAACAGATAAAATGATTGGTGAGGAGCAGCTAAAACTACTTCGGGACGGAACCACATTGGTCAACACCTCACGGGGCAGCGTCATCGACCACGATGCCTTACTGACTGAAGCGCGGATTGGCCGTATTTTTATCACACTTGATGTCACAACCCCGGAGCCATTGCCGCCGGATAGCCCGTTCTTGGGGCTACCAAATGTTTTTGTCACGCCCCATGTCTCTGGAACAGGCGCTTACGGCTACGCCAAAATCGGTGAGTCAACACTTGCAGCGCTGGAGGATTTTTTCGCAAATAGACCCGTTGTCGGTGCAGTCGATTTCAATCGGTTCGATTTGATCGGATAATCCCTTTTTACAACTCTGTTCAATTGAGAATGTATGAGTAAATTCACTCATATCTGCGGGATTAACAAGAAAATTGCACCATTTGGTGCAATTTCAACAGTCCATTCTACACCATTTGGTGCATAAAATTGATTAATCGGCGACAGAAATCCTGCTTTCTGTGGGCATCCTTGAGTTTATTAGACATGGCATACTAATTGCTATCATCCGAACATAACAGATTACTTTTGCATCACGCATGATGTGAAGGTTTGCGCAAATCTTTATACACAAACAACAAATTTTTTGGAGGAAAAATATGAGTGCCAAGAAGACCTCAGGGGCTTTAATGACCTCGTTGATTGTTCACGGAGTTGCCTTCGTTATTGCTGGTATCTATCTCGTCACCCAAACCCAGCAGTTCAAAGACTTAGTCGGTGCCGAAGTGCTACAAGCCAAAGAGCCCCCCAAACCTCAAGTTCGTAAACCGGTCATCAAACCGGTGGTGAAACCAACCGTTCCAACCACAAATACAGTGGTTGTTGAGCAGATTCAGGTCCAACCCAGAGTGACGACAGCAGCAGTCGTACGTCCAACCTCTGTACAGCCACAAACCGTTTTGGAATTTTCCAATAAAGTGGTGAAGTTGGATGCTCCCATCAACCCCAACGTGCCTAAAGTAGTCAGTGCCAATGCACCAGTACCGCAAGTTGTGACCCATGCTGACTTGCCCGTTTCTGACGCACCCGGCGCATTGGCGTTTAGCGCTCCAGTAGCAACGGCTCCAAGCGCCGCACCCGCCAACATTGGTCGTGGTATCGGCGGTATCGTGCAGGTGAAAGTCGCTTTTGAGCGTCCGGCTGGACTCGCTATGGTCGAACACGTTGGTGCAACCCGCGATGCCTTGGGTGATGTCGTTGAGAACATTACTCTGGGTAATGTAGAAGTACCGCCGCTACCTCGTGGTGAACCCGGTGGTCGTGTCATTGGTCGCGGTGCCGATATTCGCGGTGTATTCCGGTTTACCCGTGTCCGTCACAGCCTCTCCGACTGGTGGGCTGATGCCTCCTCGCTGAACGCGTGGACGAAGTGGATGAACGAACGGACAAAGATTAAAACAGACATGAACGTCGAAGGTGGCGCACTCAAGTTCACCGATGCGAACTTGCAAAAAGCCCCCATG
>JAGWBT010000001.1:86753-89245 GCA_021295755.1 Candidatus Poribacteria bacterium | reverse complement strand
GCCGAATCGTCCTCCTCCAAGCCCCAGCGGGGCGACATGTTTATAGCACGTTGATAAACAAATACTCCAAAGCCCCAGAGGGGCGACATGTGTATCCGAAGGGTGGAACGTAAGAAGAATGAATCAATGAACTCTTCAACAATGCGGAAATGACTTTCTCACTAACTATCACCAAAGGTTATGAAAGGAGAGATAAATTATGATTACTGAACTCACAGCGCGAAATTTCAAGTCATGGGAAGATACCGGTAGGCTACAATTCGCTCCATTGACTGGACTTTTCGGCGCGAATAGCTCCGGCAAAACCAGTATACTACAAGTACTACTAATGCTTGCTTAAGCAAACCGCAGAACGTCCACCGGATTGGAATGAACCACTCTACTTTGGTGATGAAGAGTCGTTGGTCAACTTAGGTAACTTCGATGCTGTTATCCACAAGCACAAACAGGATTTAAGTCTCAAAATTTCTGTGTCGTGGAAGTCTTCTACAGTTGCAGATATTAATAAATATATTAGATCTTATAATTTGAATTTAGAAGCACTGTCTCCTAGTCAACGCTATCAAGATTGATCTGAAGAGATTTCTTTTTCAACCAATATTGTCCGGTCCGCCATGAATAATTTTTATTATGAAACTGATCTATATAGATTGAATGTCGAGCAACCAGATCTATTTCGGTGTTATGGGCTTTGTGGTGGGCAAACTCAAACCGTGGAAATTTCTTCCAGATTTGAAGAGGATTTTGAAAACCTATTCTCTCGAGTCCGCTATCTTGGTCCGCTCCGCGAATATCCTCGACACACTTATACTTGGGAGGGAGACCATCCAGAGGGTGTTGGGCAGTATGGGGAAAAAGCAATTCCTGCAATGCTTTCGGGTCGAGTTCGACTCCTTTCCATTGATGAACAAATCCCGAAAACAGTTAGAACTGATCGATTCCTACCGTCTTCACCCTATCTCTGACACAGGAAAGGATTATGAATTCCTTGTCAAAAAGTACAAAGACGGTACCGAGGTTTGACTCACAGATGTCGGGTTCGGTGTTTCTCAAGTTCTACCAGTGCTAATTCACTGTCATTCTGCCCCTCAAGGCTCAATCCTCATCCTTGAACAACCAGAGGCACATCTGCATCCGAAAGTGCAATCAGAGTTGGCAGATGTTCTGATTGATGTCGTGAAAAATCGGAATGTACAAATTATCCTTGAAAGCCACAGCGAGAATTTGTTGCTGCGCTTGATGCGCCGAATCGCCGAGAAGCAAATTTCGGTGGATAACACCGCGCTTTATTTTTGCCAAATTAACGACAGCACATCCGAAATTGAACGCCTCAACATGGACGAATACGGCAACATCCGAAATTGGCCCCAAGACTTCTTTGGCGATGCTGCAGGCGAGTTAATTAAAAAGACTAGAGCTGAAATGCAACGGCGGAAAGTAATCGAATAATGGCGGTGATTGTAGACACAAATGTCGTAGTGGTCGCCAACGGACGCTCAGAACAAGCCTCCTCTGATTGCGTGGACACCTGTGGAGAGAAACTTGAGGAAATTATGCGTGGCGAGATGAAATTGGTCCTTGATAATAGATGGATAAGGTTGATATCGTGACCATTAACCAAAAAGTGCACTTGAAGGGGATAATACGGAGACCAACAAACGGTATAAATTTGATCAGGTGATCGATGAAATTTTATTGGATTTCGTCAACAGTAAACTGGAACTTTACACGAAATTATCGAAGCCGGAGGTCAATGCAGATCTCAAACGGGAACTCTATCAAGCCTATCGTGAGGGAGCGACACTTTCCTAAATGGGGCACCCCCGCTTTCGGCGGGAAAAATGGGAAAATTTGGTAGTGTGAAGCAGGGGCACAGGGGGCGAGTTTTTACACGCTTCTCCCGATTCTCGGGATCCTCGGCTTTGTCGGGACCCGCTTCCTTGCTTCCACCTGATCTGTAGGTTAGATCGCCCGGTTGCGACTTTTCAAACAAAATGGTTAAAAAACCAAAAACTAATGACATTTATGTGGAATCTTGCTCATAAATCGAAGCGAATATGGCAGTCAACAAACCTGAATCAAAGTTAATATGGCATAGCAAATCTTAATCGAGGTAATATGGCAGGTCAACAGACCTTTCACAGACAACCGCTATAGCTAGCACACATCTGTAAAACCGCTGAAGTATAGTGGCCATCGGGATTCTCGGCACACCCGCGAATTATGAATACCCGTATAGGACATTGAAAATATTTTTTTTACCTGTCAGCGCCCTGCCAAACCACTAAATCGTAGGAGGGTGCAATGTCCATAGTCAGACCGCTTGGCTCGATTCGTGTTATGAGTCGTTTCACAGAATTATCCTGTAAATCCTTCAATCCAGAGAATCCTAATTCAGACAGAACTAGCAACTTGTTAACACTTTACGCGGCGCGTTCATAAGTCCCCCTGATAAGGGGGATTTAGGGGGTTAAAATCAAAAATCCACCCCT
>JAGWBT010000001.1:77309-86745 GCA_021295755.1 Candidatus Poribacteria bacterium | reverse complement strand
TTAAGATACATTTACCGCCCCATTGGGGCCAAATAAGGAGAAAACCAATGGCAAATCCGAAGATTACCAAAATCGAAACAGTGATTTTTGAATACGATATTCAGAACATGGGCACCGATTACAACGGCTTCAACCTTGTTTACGAGAAGGGCAATGTCCACAAGATGCAGTCATCAATTCTGCGGATTCATACCAGTATCGGGGTTATCGGTGAATCCACGGGCAGGAATATACTCCCAAATGTCGCCAACTACGTGCTGGGGAAGAATCCGTTTGAACGTGAAAAGATATACAACGACGTCAAACGGGGTTTACGCCATACCGGCACCACCGCCCTCAGTGGGCTTGATGTTGCGTTGTGGGATTTCGCAGGTAAAGTATACAATGCTCCAATTTACCAACTACTCGGTGGCTGGCGAGAAACTATCCCCGCTTATGCCAGTACCTACCATGGCGATGAGAACGGTGGATTGAGTACCCCAGAGGCATTTGCTGATTTTGCTGAGCAGTGCGCTGAGTTGGGGTACCCGGGGTTTAAGATTCACGGTTGGGGTAATGCGCCTATTGAGCGGGAAGTGGCAAATATCCACGCCGTCGGACAGCGTGTGGGAGATCGGATGGACCTGATGGTCGATCCTGCCTGTGAGTTAGAGACTTGGGCAGACGCACTCAAGTTGGGTAGAGCGTGTGACGAGGAAAATTTCTTCTGGCTGGAAGATGCGTACAAAGATGGCGGTGTTTCGGTCTTCGGTCACAAGAAACTGCGAGAGTTGATTAAGACACCGCTGTTACAGACGGAACATATCTTTGGGTTGGAGCAGCATGTCGACTTTATCGTCAATGGCGGCACAGATTTTGTGCGAACTGGCACTTACGAAGATGGTGGTATCACCGGTGCGATGAAGGTGGCACGCGCTGCTGAAGGGTTTGGATTGGATGTAGAGTTCCACGGTGGAAGTATACCTCACCGCCACTGCATCGCTGCTATCCGCAACACCAATTACTACGAACTTGGGCTGCTGAATCCGCTAATCAAGCACACAAAACCGCCTATTCATCCCCCCGAATTTACCGATGAACTAGAGAACATCGACGCCAATGGGCATGTGTCGGTGCCTCAGGGACCGGGACTCGGTGTAGAAGTAGATTGGGATTATATTAACGCCCACCATGTCAATACGATTGTCTATGAATAATAGTGTGACTTTAGGGAAAGGTCTGGCATGAGTACGACCACTTTGATCGCCTTTTTTGCGTCTTGCTGAGCGTAGAAACATAGTCCTTCAAGTAGCGTACACTTCTCTCCCTTCCCGCAGTATACTCCGATAAATCAGACCGATATTGTCTTTGTGCATTTCTAGATCATTGGGTGTTGCTACCAAAATATCAAAAGGTACTCTCAATCCTCTAATCTGCCGGTATAGGAGTTGTGCGGTCCGTCGTCGGTGGACACCATCGGGCATTATCACAAGAACGTCAATGTCGCTGTTAGGTCCCATCTCACCGCGAGCTGCGGAACCAAAAAGAATGATTCGTAGGGGTTGGACAAGCTCAATAATGCGTCGCACCAATAGTTCGATCGCTTCAGACTCGGATTGCATATTCATCCTCCATTATTGCGATAATGCTTGCTAGATCTGACAAGTATGTATTATAGCACAATTAGTCCAATTGTCAATAGAACTTATATGGCGGATCCACATAGAAAAAGATTGTCAGTCAACACCAAGGCGTGTTAAAATGTAGATGCGTTTTTGGGCGGTTCAAACCTTTTGTAGGTCGAATTTACGCACCTCAGTTTGCCGTAGCGCAACCAAATTCGGAATAGTCGCATGAATATAGGAAGTATCATACGCTTTGTCAAAAATATGCGGACTGTTACCGAATTTTACAAGGATGTCGTCGGATTACACCCTGATGAAGAGCAGCCGTTTCCGGCGCACCGATTTTTCCGCTTTAATACCGGGCAGTGTAAACTTTGCCTGCATAGCGCAAGTAAACCAAACAGTGAAAAACAAAAGGTCGTCTTCCACGTCGAGAACGTAAAAGCCGTTCACGATGCCCTCAAGGCGAAGGGTTTACGATTGAGACCTTTAAAAAATGATCGTGGATTAGCGTGTTTCGATATTTCAGATCGTGAAGGTAGCAAAATTCAGTTCTGGGGAAATTACTAGTGATAGTCTCAATCGAAAAATTCAAAGCAACTTTTAGTTCAACTACATTTTCTGGAGGAATTCGATGTATAAAATTGCTCTCATCCCTGGCGATGGGATTGGCCCCGAGGTAACAAATGAAGCGATGAAGGTCTTCGGGGCAGCTGCGGACAAAACAGGCTTCAAATACGAGACTGTCGCATATGACTTCGGCGGCGATCGCTACCTCGAAACTGGAGAGATCCTGCCAAACAGCGCACTTGATGAGTTTCGGCAAACGGATGCAATCTTTTTGGGGGCCATCGGTCACCCCGATGTAACACCGGGTATCTTGGAAAAAGGGATTCTATTGCGAACCCGCTTTGAATTGGATCTCTATATCAACCTTCGCCCCGTCAAGCTCTACCCTGGTGTTTGGACACCCATCAAAGACAAAGGACCTGAAGAGATCGATTTTATCATCGTTCGGGAGAACACGGAAGGTTTATACGCTGGTATTGGCGGATTTTTGAAGCATGGAACAACTGATGAAGTCGCCATCCAAGAGATGATTAATACCCGCAAGGGAGTAGAGCGCTGCGTGCGCTACGCCTTTGAATTGACCCGCAAGCGGAACAGGGCGAAGCAGCTGACCCTGTGCGATAAGGCGAATGTGCTGACGTATGCGCATGATCTCTGGCGGCGTGTATTCGATGAGGTAAGTGCCGAATATATGGACATCGCGACGGACTACGCCTTCGTTGATGCAACAACGATGTGGATGGTCAAAAATCCTGAATGGTTTGATGTTATTGTTACCTGCAACATGTTCGGTGACATTATCACAGACCTTGGCGCGATGATCCAAGGGGGCATGGGCGTTGCCGCATCGGGCAACTTGAATCCTGAGAGCGTTGCGATGTTTGAACCGATTCACGGGTCTGCACCACGGTACACAGGGAAGAACCAGATCAACCCGATTGCTGCGATTAGTGCCGCTGGTATGATGCTCGAGCATCTTGGTGAAACAGAAGGCGCAGACTTGGTCGATGGCGCTGTTAGTAGCTTGCTTGCCAGTGGACAAATCAAGGACCTTGCTGCTGGACGGATGGGATTCACAACGACACAAATAGGGGATATGATAGCGGAATCGGTCGCCAATTAAGTTATAGTAATAGGCATACTCTGTATGCCGTAACCCTTGTGCAAATTACACTATCACGGGGCGTATTGCACACTATAAGAGTATCAGACGATGAGAAGATCTCAACTATTCGGACGCACACTCAGAGAATCTCCATCAGAGGCGGAAATCCCTAGCCATCAACTGCTTCTACAGGCTGGTATGATTCGCCGACTCGTAGTGGGCATGTATAGCTACCTGCCGCTCGCGCAACGTGCCTTACGCAAGATCGAAAATATCATCCGCGACGAAATGGACGCTATCGGGGGACAAGAGATTGACATGCCTCTTGTCCAACCTGCGGGGTTATGGCAAGAAACGGGACGCTGGGAGATGCTTGTCGGCAAGGAATTAGCTGGCTTTGAAGATCGATTTGGTCGCAGACTAGTGCTTGCTATGACGCATGAAGAGGCGGTCACCGACTTAGTCAGGAATCAGACCAATTCCTATCGACAGTTGCCGCTGATGCTCTACCAAATTAAGCTGAAGTTTCGGGATGAACCGCGTCCACGCGCTGGGTTGATTCGTGTCCGTGAATTTGCGATGAAAGACGCCTATAGTTTCCACGCCGATGAAGCCGATTTGGATAGCTACTATGCGGAGATGCATCAGGTCTATCTCAACATTTTTCACCGTTCAGGCATAGAGGTTGTTTCGGTCGAATCTGATCCCGGAATAATTGGGGGAACAGAGGCGCATGAGTTCATGATGATTGCCGACGCCGGTGAGGATAGAGTCATCGCTTGTAACAGTTGTAATTATAGGGCAAATGCGGATGTTGCTGTGATGCAGAAACCGCGGGTCGATCATGGTGAGCCGGAACCAATCGAGGAAATGGAGACGCCAGATCAAACGACAATCGAAGATGTTGCAAATTACCTGGGCGTCGAAAAAGAACAAACGCTCAAAGCGGTATTCTATTCGACCGACGAAAGTCTTATTTTCGCGGCTATTCGCGGCGATATCGAGGTAAACGAAACAAAACTCAAAAAGGCTGTAGGAGCGACCCACCTTTGGTTTTCCACCGATGAAGAGCTGCGAAGATACGGTTTAGTCGCTGGGTATGCCTCACCTATTGATGTGAAAGGCGTCACGGTGGTCGTCGATGATTCCGCTGCGTCCACCACGAATCTGATCGCCGGTGCGAATAAGCCGGGATACCATCTGAAAAACATGAATTACCCACGTGATTTTAAGGCACACGTCGTCACCGATATTTCACTGGCGCGCGGCGGAATGACCTGTATTCACTGTGGAGGCGCATTAACAGAGAAACGTGGGATTGAAGTCGGTAACATCTTTAAGCTCGGCACAAAATACAGCGAGGCAATGAACGCGACCTATCTCAGTCAGAAAGGGCGTTCACAACTGCTCTTCATGGGATGCTACGGTATTGGGATCGGGCGTCTGCTTGGAAGTATTGTTGAAGCAAACCACGACGAGGACGGTATCATCTGGCCCCACGCTGTGGCACCGTATCAGATTCATCTTATGCACATCGGCAAGGGCGACGATGTGCGTGAACAGGCTGAGGCACTGTATTCAATGCTTCGTGCACAAGGGTATGAGGTCCTCTACGATGACCGCCAAGAAAGCCCCGGCGTCAAATTCAAGGAAGCAGATCTCTTGGGAATGCCTTTGCGGCTTACGATTAGCCAACGCACGTTAGAAACCGATTCGGTGGAGGTCAAGCGCCGCACTGAACAGCAAAAAGATGTGGTAAAGCTAGATGAATTGAATCCGCAGCTTTATCTGTCATGAATCTATAGAAAGACAATTATTATGTTTGGTAAGATTAGGAACAGGTACGGTGAACGCCTTGATTATACTTGTCACGAAGGTGAAAAAGGATCGAAAAACATCGTCATCCTTGGACACGGTGTAACCGGGAACAAAGATCGTCCTTTTGTTGTGGCGTTGGCAGAAGGGCTAGCTGCTGCAGGGATTACGGCGTTGCGCTTCTCCTTCTCTGGAAACGGTGTGTCAGAAGGTAAATTTACGGATTCAACCATCTCGAAAGAGGTTGAGGATTTTGGTGCTGTGTTGGATGTTTTGGACGGCTATGCAATCTGCTACGTGGGTCACAGCATGGGTGGCGCAGTTGGAGTATTACGCGCAAGCACGGATAGTCGAATCCAACTGTTGGTTTCACTCGCCGGCATGGTGCACACAAAAGCCTTCGCCCAACGTGAATTCGGCGATGTCACCCCCGATGAAGGATTGATGTGGGATGAACCGGATTGTCCCCTTTCGCAAGCCTACATGGATGACCTGACGCAGATTGACACGGTCATAGATCTTTCTTCGCAAATCACCGTTCCGTGGCTTCTGGTCCACGGCGATGAGGATGACGTTGTACCGATTGAGGATTCCCATGATATTCTAGCCAAAGCCAATAGTCAGGCCCAACTCGTTACGATTGAAGGAGCGAACCACGTTTTCGGTGATGAGTATACACCTGTGATGGTAGAGAAGGTGATTGCGTGGATAAAAGCGCAGCTTGCAAACTTGAATCCGTAGATGTGCAAAACTGTCTTCTTTGCTGCTCTGAACCGATTCGAGAATTCGCTGTCGTTGATTCCAAGACCTATTGGCGTTGCGATGTATGCTACTTGACGTTTCTTTCGTCCGAGTCCTATCTCTCTCCAGACGATGAGCTTGCCCGGTACCTGTTGCACGAGAACAACCCAGAAGATTGCCGCTATCGGCAGTTTCTTAGCCGATTAACTGACCATCTGACGTCCAAACTACCTCCTGGAGCAAAGGGGCTCGATTTCGGTTCAGGCCCGGGACCCACGCTTTCGGTTATGCTTGAAGAGGCGGGGTTTCCCATGGAAATTTATGATCCCTACTTCGCACCCGATACCCGTCCCCTTGAGCAGACATACGATTTTATCACCTGCACCGAAACGGTCGAGCATTTCTACCAGCCCGCAAAGGAATTCCATCGGTTTAACCGACTGCTCCGGTGTAATGGGTGGTTGGGAATCATGACAGAAATGCTAGAGTCGGATGAGGATTTTGCCAATTGGTGGTATCATCGTGAGCCAACACACGTTTGTTTTTACAAACAGGAGACGATGGACTGGATTGCAGTCCAGTACGGCTGGAAAGTAGAATATCCGCGAAAGAATGTCACATTCTTTTACAAACCTGAGAAATCGTTTGACTAATTTTCCCAAGGAGAGATGAAATGACCAGGACTAACGCTACCCGGACCAATGACGGGCCGAGACTGTCTGTCTCGACTTGGAGCCTGCACCGTCAACTCGGCCGTCCTGACTTTTATGGACCTGAAGATGAAAAGCAGATTCCTGTCGCAACGCATGGTAACGGTGAGCTCTCGCTACTAGAAGTTCCCGACCGCGTTGCCAAATTCGGTATCAACACTTTAGAACTCTGCCACTTCCATATACCAAGTCTGGACAAGGGGTATCTGGACGAACTGCGCGGTGCATTGAAGGCAGCAAACGTCGAGTTGTTCTCGTTGTTGATCGATCATGGCGATATTACCCATCCCAAATGTGCAGATCAAGATCTTGTCTGGATAGGGGAATGGATTGATACAGCGGGGATGCTAGGTGCCGCCTGTGCTCGCGCGATCGCTGGAAAGGCAGCACCCTCCGCAGACACGTTGGAGATGAGCCGAACTGGACTAGAAAAATTAGCGGAACGTGCCGATGTAAACGGAGTCCGCTTGATGACGGAAAATTGGTTCTCCATCCTCTCAACGCCAGAAAACGTATTGACGCTTCTGGACGGTTTAGAGGGCAAGGTTGGACTCTGTCTCGATTTTGGGAACTGGCAGGGCGAAACCAAGTACGCCGATCTCAAGGCAATCGCACCACGAGCGGAGTCTTGCCACACCAAAGCTCACTTTCTGTCACCCGGTGAAATGGATAGAGATGATTATGTGCGCTGCTTGGATCTAACGCAGGACGTTAGTTTCTCTGGACCGCATACGCTAATCTACGATGGTCCGGGCGATGATGAATGGGAGGGGTTGAGTATCGAGCGAAAAGTCGTCCAATCCTATCTCTAGCAATTCTGCAATTTTGGAATTGTCACATTTCTAATAATAGGACTTACGCAGCGCGTTCATAAGTCCCCCTGAGTTTCCCAAGTCCCCCTGACAAGGGGGATTTAGGGGGTTAAAAATAAAAAAACTTGCTCCGCGTGCTAAATTTGCGTAAGTCGTGCAATAAGTAGGAATAGAGGAGAATAATATGGCACAAATTAGGCAATCCGCAACAGGGTGGAGTTTTATTCAAGGTGATTTGACCCCTGAAGGATTTATTCGAGGCGCAGCCGAAGTTGGCTTGGCAGCGGTTGAGTTAGTCGATGAGCAGTATTGGCCCCTCGTAAAGGATTTGGGGCTTGATGTCGCTACCTTCGTTGGCCACAGCTCACTGACCGATGGACTCAACAAGCGCGAAAATCACGATCGAATCGAAGATGAACTGCTTGCGAACATTGAACTTGCTGCTGCAAATGATATCCCCGGCCTCATCACCTTCTCTGGCAACCGCTATGAAGGTTTGTCCGATGAAGAGGGAATTGACATCGTTGCAGAGGGACTGAGCCGTGTGACGAAGGCTGCTGAGGAGAAGGGAGTCAACCTCTGTCTAGAACTGCTTAACAGCAAGGTCAATCATCCGGATTATCAGTGCGATAGTACAGCTTGGGGCGTAGAGGTGTGTAAGCGCGTCAACTCACCACGAGCGAAGCTGCTCTACGATATTTACCACATGCAGATTATGGAGGGCGATATTATCCGGACACTCCAAGACAATATCGAGTATATCGGACATTTCCACACAGCGGGCAACCCCGGTCGTCACGACTTGGATGAGGAGCAGGAGATCAACTATCCACCCATTATGCGAGCCATTGCAGAAACGGGTTATACGCTCTATGTGGGGCACGAGTTTATCCCAAAAGGCGATCCGATTGAAGGGTTACGCGCGGCGGCTCAACTTTGTGATGTCGGTTGAACTGAGCGACTGGGGCTCCTAAGTGGGCTTATCTCACACTTGATAATCTTATCACGGGGAAAATGTCGGGGCAAGTTTTGTACTTGCCCTTTTTTTTGAACTTCTTCTAGGATTCCCCTCTTTTCCCGCACGCGAAGAACAGTACCATTCAGGAACAGTCAGACGTTTTATTGCACTCAGGGTTCCAGTAAGAATATCCTTGACTTCATAACGGAATTAGGGTAGAGTTGCACTTACCATAAATGTGACCGGATGCGCTACTAATCTTTAAGGGAAGGAATAGACATGGGACTGAGCAAAAAACAGAAAAGTTTGTTCTTCCGAGATGGTTATATCGTTATCAAGAATCTGGTCTCCCCCGACGAAATTGAGACGTTACGGGAACACTATGGCCGCCTCGTATTGGGAGGGGCACCTGATTTTCCTGAACGGCACATCTCGCGGCACAATCCGCAACAGCCACAGACGCTGGACCCAGCCACACCACATGGAGACGGACACGATCGGCGGGGAACCCAGGTTTATCCAAAAGGGGAAGAGGATTACGCAGTGCAACGTAATGCACCCGTCAAAGATCCACTCGATGCTATAAACAAGGTTAATGTACCTTCCCGCTATGACGCCATTTTTGACGCCTATGTCCGCTCACCGCAGATTGTTGATATTGTCGCCGACCTAATGGGATCGAATATTAAGTTATATTATGATCAGGTGTTCGCCAAACCGCCTTATGCGCGAGCCAACCGCTACCATCAGGATTCTGTGTTCTGGAGTTTCTTTGCGAGCAACTTTCAGATTACCTGTCAGCTTTTGCTAGACGATGCAACTGTGGAAAACGGCTGTGTCCGCTTTATTCCGGGCAGCCACAATTTTGGGCTGGTCAATTGGGATCATTTACCGTATATGTTGACGGAAGATGTCCTAGCGCAAGAGGTGGCAGTGCCTCTTGAAGCGGGTGACGCCACCTTCCATCACAGTTTGGCATTGCATTGCAGCGGTCCCAATACGACACCCCACCGCAGGCGGGGTTGGTCTATCCACTATGTATCAGCGGAGACACGTTATATTGGCACACCGGAGGAGACCGAGCATATCAAGGAGTTGGGCTGCCTTGTGGGACCAGAGCC
>JAGWBT010000001.1:0-77282 GCA_021295755.1 Candidatus Poribacteria bacterium | reverse complement strand
GCTGAAGAACAACGATTGTTGTTCCCTGCAAAGTTGGCTATATTTCAATAACAGAGGATGCACAGAATGGGCAACTTGAAAATTCGCGATGTTCGAGCAATTATCACGCAACCACCCGGCGCACGTACGCTAATCGTTGTGAAGGTGGAAACCAATGAGCCGGAACTACACGGTTTGGGCTGTGCTTCATTCTTCTCAAGACCGACTGCTGTTGCAGCAGCTGTAAACGATTATCTTACCCCCTTTCTTGTCGGCAAAGATCCCGCTGATATTGAGGATATATGGCAGTCGTGCAATGTGTCCGCCTATTGGCGTTACGGACCTGTCCTTAACAATGCGATAAGCGGTGTAGACCAAGCGCTGTGGGATATCAAAGGCAAGGTGGCGGGGATGCCTGTCTACGAGCTGTTCGGTGGTAAGTCTAGAGAAGCTGCGGCTGTATATATCATCCCTACCGGACGCGATCTTGTGGAATACGAAGAGCACATCCATGAACTTCAAGAACGTGGGTTCCGTCACTTCAAGCTAGGCTCGATGCACCCGTCAGCATCACACGATAGACCGCATCAGGAATCGGTCATCATCACCAACAAGGTTTCGGACGACAGAGTAAGCATCTTTGAACCGGTACCGTACGCTCGAGACGTCGTGGCAGCTTTTGAGCATTTTCGGGCGAAGTTTGGACCGGCTCCAGAGATTTTGTACGATCTCCACGAGCGCATGCCGCCCATCCAAGGGCTTGGTTTGGCAAAGGAGTTGGAGAAATATAGACCATTTTTCCTTGAAGATCTTTTTGCACCGGAGGACAATGACTACTTCCGCCTCGTACGTCAACAGACCAGCGTGCCTATAGCGATGGGGGAGTTGTACAGCAACCCTCAAGAGATTGTCCCCATGATAAAGGACCGGCTAATCGACTTCATTCGTGTGCATGTTTCGACGATAGGAGGCTTAACACCGGCGCGCAAGTTGGCGGCGTTGTGCGAAGCTTTCAATGTCCGCACCGCCTGGCACGGTTCCGCCGATGTTTCACCCGTTGGACACGCAGCGAACCTCATGCTGGATATGAACGTGTGGAATTTCGGCATTCAAGAGGCTTCGGTCTACCTGAATACTCACGAAACGTTGAAGGAAGTGTTTCCCGGCACCCCTGAATTGCGCAACGGCTATATGTGGCCCAACGGCAAGCCGGGGATAGGAGTAGACATAAACGAGGAGCTGGCAGCTCGCTTCCCTGCCCAAGACGTGGGCGGCCGTAAGCTGTGGGGCGATGCGCGCCGCGCTGACGGCACAGTGATTAGACCATAAGCCCTAAATCCTCTTCGCGGTAAGTAGCATCGAGATAGCAGCGTGAAAATGAAAATTGAACACATAATCTTTTTAATCCATCCGTGCTGCTACGAGAATCTTGAGCCCGCTGCTATTCGTCGGGATAACCTCTATCTCTTTGTGGAAAGAGAGAAAAAGGTAAAGCAGCGATGGCTTCAAGCCCTAGACGACCGCCCATCAGATACCCTGTTTCTCCAATTGGGAGGCCCCGAATATCTCCAAGAAACCGCAGTGAAAAACCTTGGCGAAGCTGCCGTTTTCTACCCTCGGACAGCGTTTCCTGAAAACGCCGATCTGAGGGAGTATTACCGTCGTCTTGTGTCCGATTTCCACGATCACGTCTCGCTGCACCGGCTCCAGTTGGACGCAGCTATAGTGACATCTGAACTTTGGGGAGAATCGTTTGAGGGGTGTGTCCCCGGATACGGTGGTGCTTTTGCCGAATACTTGGGGCTGCGCTGTGCCCCCCAGATGCGCTTTGAAATGACGGTTTATGACTCCCGGTTCTTGTACGATGCTCAAGGATGGGAAGTCATCCCGATTGATGGATATGATGTAGAAGCGTGGCTTTTTGAGTGCCATGATGGTACTAGTGCCGCTATGTTTCAATCACGGTTGACAGCGCAGTGGGTTGATGAGCGCCGTGTATATCTGCAACTTGACGATCGTCGCCTACAGATCTGCACTAAGAATGGACATACGATCTGGCCCCAAACACCGTGGGAAAAAGGCAAGCCGGAATGTGTAGATGAATATAGCATGACACTTGCGGACTGTAACTGGCGATGGGTTCGGGCAGTCGGTATGACAATTGATGATTTCCGGAAGGTGATAAGTGCTACTCGCGTCACCGCCGGTGACGATGGCTGCCAGGCAAGCTAATGATCGAAATTGGCTCACAAAAGCAACTCTTTCTCGATGATTATCTCATCGAAAGCATGACCGGTGTTGAACGGACACTCAACCCTGCAACTAAGGTGCAGCATAACCCTGTCATCTGTCCAGACCGACCGTGGGAGGGCAATAATCTCCATTACGGCTGTGTTTTTTACGATGAAATACAAGGATTGTTTCGGATGTGGTATACGGCGTCAACCGTAACTCCTTCAGAGACAGTTCGGTTATTCACACAACCGGACGCGGGGTTGACCGCAGCACCCATGCAACAGGAGAAACCAAATAGCACTGAGCCGATCATCTGTTATGCAACCTCGGTAGATGGATATCATTGGGAAAAACCGTCGCTGGGATTGGTGAAATTTAACGGGTCATGGGAGAATAACATACTGAAACTGGAGAATTGGGTGCAAGCAAAGGGAGGAATCTTTGTAGATCCCAATGAAAAAGATCCCGCAAAACGGTATAAGGTCCTATCGCAGCGAACAAAGCGTAGAACGGAAAATGTACTGGAGTGCTTTTGGAATCTCTATACTTCTCCAGATGCATTCAACTGGACACCGTATCAGAACAATCCTGTAATACAACAGGGCATTCTCCCCAAAGTGAGAACGCAAGGTGTTTACGGGCAAAAAATTCAGCTCGACCCTTCCGGGGCTAAACAAGTTGTCGATGTGGAGGAGCAGGAACAGAGTTATCTGTGGGGACCAACAGCGTTTATGGGGTGGGATAAGATTCGGGGGTGCTACGCTGTCCACATGGAAAACTGTCAGCATAAGCGGTGTCCGCTGGGGAAGCGCGTCATCGGACGGGCAGAGAGCCCAGACTTGATCCATTGGACAGAACCGCAGACGATTATTATTCCTGACAATGAAGATCCGCCGGGCTTGCAATTCTACAGTATGTGGGCAACGACCTACGAAGGATTCTACATCGGAATGTTGTGGAATTTTCTCCGGAATGAACAGTTGTTCATCTGGCCACAGTTCGTGTTCAGCCGCGATGGAATTCACTATGATCGTCGATTCCGTGAACCGTTTATTCCGCTGAGTCCTGAACCTAGCTTCGATTCGGTCGCTATTTATGCACAACAGCCAATTGTGCATAATGATCAGATATTCATTTTTTACAACGGGATGAATTTTCGCGAGCGACGACTTGTTGAGGTGGGTGGACTCGGGCCGACTGGCGCGCTTGGATTGGCGGTTACGCCCTTAGATGGTTTTGTCTCGCTTGATAACATAGGTGGCATTTCCAACGGTTACGGGGAAGTAGTAACGCGCCCCTTTCGCTTTTCTGGAAATCAGTTGAATATCAACATTAAGACGATCTTACCTGCCTCCGCTTGCGATGTCAAGGTGGAAATTTTGCACCCCGACCACTTTCCTATTGTAGGTTTCTCCTTCGATGACGCAGATTCATTGACGCAAACAGGCGTTGCCAATTTGGTTACTTGGCACGGAAATAGGGATCTTCGCCTCCTTCAAGGGGAGCATATCAAGCTCAAGTTCTATCTTAAGAACGCGAAATTATTCGGTTTTCAGTTTGTAGAATAGCTGTTTAAGCACATAGATTCACGGATTCTACCCGCGGAAGTTTGATTGGTTTTTGATTGCTTTGAAATGATACAATTTGAGAATATGCAGACCTAAATAGAGAGGAGAACGACAATGACAGACGCAGAAAAATATATCTTTGATGTGCACGGCTATTTGGTAATCGAAAATGCCCTGTCACCCGAAGAGTTAGCGGCAGCGAATGCAGCGGTTGATCACCACGCGAATGAGATTAGTATCCGTCCAAATGATCTTGCGAATGGATCCACAACGCTGCGGGGTAAGATGGGACGTGGCGATCTAGGAGGTATGTTGACATGGGAGAAACCGCATTGTGATGTGTTTCGTCAGATGATTGCTCACCCTAGGCTCATGCCGTATTTGGAGGAGTTGTTGGGGCCTGGCCCCCGACTGGAGGGACTCGGTATCATCACGATGGATGAGGGTGCGGAAGGTTTCTGGTTCCACGAAGGTGGTGAACCTTTTGATCGTTCGCGTGGGTTTCTGTACCGTAATGGGCGCATGTATTGTGGCATGACGAACTTCGCCATTCAACTAACCGATGTGGGATCCGAAGATGGTGGTTTCGCCTGCTTGCCCGGCAGCCATAAGGCGAACTTCCCCTGTCCGGACGACATTCGCCTCTATCACACGTACAAGGATCGAATCGTCACGATTCCCGCGAAGGCGGGTGACGCTATCCTCTTTGTCGAATGTTTGATGCATGGTGGCCTGCCGTGGACTGCAAAACACCAGCGGCGTTCAGTGATTGTTCGCTATAACTCCGGCGTTATGGGTGAATCGTTGATGGGAAACTACACGCCGCCACCGTTTTATGATGAATTGACCGAAGCCCAAAAGGCAGTGATCTCTGCACCGCACTACCGCAGGGAAGACAAAGGTTCAAAGCTCTACCGAACACCATAGAGGAGAAAAATATGGCAAATTCTGAACATTGGATTGTATATGAAGGCAGCGAGGGACCGGGCACAGGAAAACACATCGTGCTCGTTAGTGGTGACGAAGAATACCGATCTGAGGAGGCGCTCCCACTGCTCGCAAAAATTTTGGCTGTCCATCATGGATTCAAATGCACGGTGCTCTTCGCAATTGATCCGGAAACCGGGGAAATCAATCCGGAAGAGCAGACTAATATCCCCGGTCTACAAAATCTCGAAACTGCGGACATGATGGTGCTTTTCACTCGCTTTCGCGAATTGCCCGATGACCAAATGGAATATATTGTTGATTATACCAACTCGGGCAAGCCGGTTATGGGATTGCGGACGGCAACTCACGCTTTCAGTTACAGTAGAAATCTACAAAGTCCGTATGCCAAATACAGCTTCAATAGTGAGGAATTTGACGGAGGATATGGTCGTCAAGTTTTGGGAGAAACTTGGATTAACCATCATGGTCATCACGGGAAAGAAAGCACGCGTGGTGTCATCAACGCAGAGATGAAAGACCATCCTATTCTAAAAGGGGTTGAAGATGTCTGGGGACCAACCGACGTTTATGGCACCACCACATTGGCGGGAGAGACGCAAGTGCTTCTCCATGGTGAAGTGCTTGTTGGAATGGAACCATCGAACCCACCCAAACCTGACACTCCTACGATGCCGTTGGCATGGATTAAGAGCTATACAGGTGAGCACGGAAGTGCATCGCGTGTATTCTGCACCACGATGGGAGCCTCGGTAGACTTAGAAAGCGTGGACTTGCGGCGTCTGCTGGTAAATGCCTGTTACTGGTGCATGGGGTTGGAAAATCAGATCCCTGATAAAAGTCAAGTGGGTTATGTGGACGAATATAACCCTACTTTCTTCGGTTTCGGTACATTCAAGAGAGGAATGCGTCCGTCTGATTTTAGCCTCTGATTTGAGGGCGAGGAATTTTTCGTCCATTGGACATCTTAAAGAGGAAAGTCGATGAAACTAAGCACTGTAGAACGCGAAACAAGGAGCCTGAATCCGGACACACTTGATGCTACGATTCAGCAGATCAAGATGAACGGTTATGCAGTTTTCGAGGCCGCCTTGTCCGAAGAATTGATTGATGAACTTTGCACACACTATATGGAACTCTTGAATGAAAATATCGCCAAAAATGAACCTAACCGTGGGGCAAAGCGGTGGCAGATGCACCTTCCGTTTCGAGCGCCCTTTAACCATCCAGATGTGATAAGCCATCCCATAGTGCTATCGGTGATTGACCAATTACTCGGGGAAAACTGTATCTGTCATTACTTAGGCAATAATACGCCGCTTCCGGGTTCAGATTATCAACCCACACACTCGGATATTCATCAACTTTTTCCGGAGGTAGATGCTCCATCGCCGGTGTACTGTATTGTTTTGGATATTCCGCTGGTCGACTTTCGCAAAGAAAACGGTGCGATGGAAATCTGGCCCGGCGGGACCCATCTTATGCCAAGTGGAATTGACATCGAGAGTATATCGAAAATCATGCACTCCGAGCAGATTCTCATGCCGGCAGGCTCTCTGCTCATTCGAGACGCACGGATGTGGCATCGCGGGACACCCAATGTTTCTGATGAACCGCGTCCGAATATCGCATTGATGTATGCCCGTTCTTGGTTCAAGACGATGTACCCGCAAATCGGGATTCGGCAGGATATCTACGATTCGCTCTCGGATCGTGCTAAACAGCTGTTTCGTCACGAGGAAATTGGCAGTGGTCAAGACCCGCGCACTCAGATGGTGACCCGTTGGACGTAGACAGTAAAGCGTGACGGATAACATGTAAGCGGTTAACGGCTAGGAAATAACCAATATGGCGAACAAGCCAAATGTGATTTTTATCTACGGCGATGACCTTGGGCGTGGAATGCTTAGTTGCTATGGACAGCAGCATTTCGAGACCCCGAATATTGACCGTCTCGCCAACGAAGGCATGCGATTTAGGCAAGCCTACGGCTGTGCGTTCTGTGCACCGTCCCGTGCCAGTATGATGACCGGGCTTCACGACTGCCATCAAGGCACTTGGACATATACCCAAGGGGGTATCTATAACAGACTTAGCACAGGTGAACTGACACTAGCACAGGTTACAGAGTTAATCCATACAACTAGTCTCCAAGCAAGGCCCGATGAGGTATTTCTCGCTCAGATTGCACAGGCGGCGGGTTACGTGACAGGACAGATTGGCAAGTTAGAATGGGGCTTTGACACAACGGGTGACCGAATCCGTCGTCACGGCTGGGATTATCATTACGGCTGGTACGACCATGCGCGTTGCCACGGTTTCTATCCTCCTTTCCTCTTTGAAAACGGAGAACTAGCCTACATCCGGGGCAATACACGGGCTGATTGCGGTGTACATCTAGATGGAGAGTCGGTTAAGAATGCGGCAATCCGATCTGATCAGAAGGGAAAGACGGTTTATTCCCAAGATATTTTCAACGAAAAAATTGTCGCCTTTCTGCGCAAGCATAAGGATCAACCGTTCTTCCTCTATCACCCCTCTCAATTGCCGCACGGTCCCATCGCTATCCCGGATATTCATCCGGCCGTAAAGCACAATCCAGATTTGACGGAATACGAGAAGGAATATGCTTCAATGATCCTCAAATTTGACGAGACCGTTGGGATTATCTTGGATGAACTTGAGCGGCTTGGAATTGACGATCGAACGATGATCGTGTTGTGTTCGGATAACGGTCATGAGGTGTATGCGACTCAAACGGGTCGGACCTCCGGGCGGACAGAGAACCTGAACGGCGAGGCATTTGATGACATCAGGACAAAATTCTATTCAGAAACAGGCGGAGATGTGTTCAACGGCAACGACGGGATGGCTGGTCTGAAGTGGTCCAGTTGGGAGGGTGGGACGCGAATACCCTACCTTGTCCGTTTCCCCAGCACAATCGACTCCGGCGGTCTGTCCAACCACATCTTGACAAATTACGACTTTATGCCAACGCTCGCTGAACTGATTGGAGCGGAGTTGCCTCAAGGCAAAGATGGGCTTTCGTTTTTGCCAACATTATTTGGGAAAGATGAGGAACAAAGGGTCCATCCATTCGTAATATATGCCTCGGGGCTAGGTCCCGCTCTGGTAACAGCAGATAATTGGAAGTTACGCTATATCAACAGCGAGGACAGTTTTCAGCTATATGACCTGAATCAGGATTATCGCGAGGAAAATGACGTTGCCACACTATATCCAGAAATTGTTGACAGACTGAAAACATGGATGCTCAATGCTTGTGACGGAGACTATAGACACGGAACTCCGGGTGCACATCTAGCCGCCTATCAAAAATAAACTTTCGGAGATCAGCATGCCTCAAGTGTATCGATTGATAGACATTGAACACGACAACGAAATTGGGGTAGTTACCGAGGATCAACTACAGTTTCTTATCGATAACTTGGAGAAGGAAGGTTTTGAAGATCAGGACTATTACATCGATCCAGAGTCCCTAGGCTTTTTGGCAGAGGAAGGTTGCGATGAGGAATTGCTCACAATGCTCACGGACGCACTAGAGGACAAGATTAACATCGATGTTCGTTATGAAGTGATTGAGTAAGTAGAACCTCTATCTTGTGCAAACCTTGATTATTGACAATCTTCGGAAGTATCGGAATAGTCAGGGCAGACTCTTATTCATCTCGCCTTAAACAATAAATTGTGATTTTGAAAACTACCCCGTCCAATCCCACAACATCATCGGTCTGTTCCGTGTATGTAAATCCATAACGACTGAGGCGTTTAAGGAAGCCAGAGGCACTAGTTCGGTTAGGCTCCGAGAAGATAGCCTCTCCATCGGGGGCCAGATACGTCTGAAGCAGTGTAAGAATCGGATTCCAATGTGTGTCTTCGTAGATGACATCCGAGGCGAGGATGCGCGAAAATTCTCCTTTCAGGCAGGGCGTGTTCCAGTCCATCTGCACAAAGGCTGCGCGGTCGGCACATCTGTTTTGTAAAGCGTTATAGCGAGCAAAGGCGAGTGTGTCCCGTTCATAGTCTGTGAACAGAACGACTCCACCCTTCTGACACGCGACAATTCCGGCGAGTCCAAAGCCACAGCCGATCTCCAAGGTCCGCTCCCCCTCAAAATTACGACTTAGGTCAAGATATCGTGCAAGACCAATTGCCGAGGGCCACAGATAGGTCCAATAGGGGAGATGAAGCGTCCCCCACTGGTCCTCCTTACTCAATGTATCAAGCAACTGGTCCGGATCATCAACTATCGTCATGCGGATTTGGTTAGTGATCAGGGGGATGTTTTTTTCTTCGATGGGATAACGACTTTTGATCTGCTGGAGTAGCATTTGAGGTGACATCGTTCCAACCCACGTGCGACAATTAAATCAATCAAGCTATCGATCGGTCATCTCTGCCAGTAGGCGACCCACTACCTGCTTTTGATGTTGGAAACCTGCCATCTGGAGTAGTTCGTAGACCTCTTCTGATAGCTTGTCTCGATGTTCGTCAATGGGTCCGTAGCCGGGCGACCAAGAAGCGTAGGAAGTGCTGTAACGGACAAAGACGGTACGACGTGGTTCGTCGAGTGTCCATCGCCGGGCACCATGACAGAGTGCCTCTGTAAACAGAACCACATCTCCAGCATTCACACTGAAGTTTGCAACTGTTGGCGGACCGTCGTAGATGTTCACATCGTCCGGCTTGGAGAAATTCGACTTATGACTACCGGGAATGCACACAAACCCGGTTCCAGCCGGTACATCTACTAGTGAAACACCAGCGTTTAGAAAGGTTGCAAAGACCTCTCCATTGGCGGCTTGATAATCGTTCGCTGGATTGCGGAGTCCACCGGAGAAACCACCGTGAAACTGAATGTCGTCGGATTCCTTCGTGTTACGGACAAGTGCGACTGAGAGCAATTGGGGCGAGTTTCCCGTCAGCGCAAGTACCACCCGCATAATTTCCCGATTGAGAACGAGCCGCTGGAAAACTGGATCGGCATACGGAACGTTATTAATCGAGCGCGGGGTAGTCGGCTTGGTGTTCACATCATGATAGCTCTTTAACGGTGGCGGCAGCTCACTATCGTCAAAGGTATGCCATCTATCGCACAATTCGACCATTCGTTTTATATCTTCCTTCGGAACGGCACCTTTGAGTATCAGATAGCCGTGCAGGTCGAACAACCATTTTTCTTCTTCTGTCAGCATAAAATATGTCTCCTTTTGCTCAATCAGATGTTGAGAATACCACTAAGATGGCATCCTTGTTATGTTCAGGAATCGTCCATAGGCTTCATCCCACTCCGTCGAATCCTGTGGCTCATAAGTAATAACGTTGAAAGACTGGCGGACAATTTCCCGCGCTTCAGAGATAGATCTGATCAAGCCGCATGCAATTGCTTGCACCGCGATATTTCCAATTGCTGTCGCCTCAACGGGACCAGCGATGACTGGTGTCCCGGTCGCATCTGCGGTAAACTGACAAAGGATCCGATTCTGTGCTCCCCCACCAACAATATGGATCACGTCAGTGGCTTCGCCGTGGACAACTTCCAGTTTCTCAAGAACCCACCGATATTTGAGCGCAAGGCTTTCTAGGGCACACCGGAGAATCTCCCCTGCGTTTGATGGCGGCGTTTGTCCCGTGTGCTTGCAGTAACTCACGATACGGGCAGGCATGTCGCCGGGAGGCAGAAAGGCATCGTCGTCGGGATCAATTAATGCGGTAAAAGGCTTTGCGCCTTCGGCAAGTTGTGCTATCTGAGCATAGGACATTTCATCACCGGCTTGTGCCCATGTGCGCCTACACTCCTGCACAAGCCAAAGGCCCATGATATTTTTCAGGAAACGGAATGTGTTTTCTATCCCGCCCTCATTTGTAAAGTTGAGGGCAAGCGCCCGATCAGTGAGAATCGGTTCGGGAACTTCGATGCCCATCAGTGACCAGGTGCCGGAGCTAATATATGCCCAATTCTCATTCCGTGCTGGCACTGCAGCAACGGCTGAACCAGTGTCGTGGCAAGCCGGGGCAATAACAGGTATTTCAGGTAATCCTGTTTCTGCTGCGACGGAAGGTAGCAACGTACCGAGTTTTGTCCCCGGATGTACAACTCCCGGCAGGATCTCGGACGGCAAACTCAGCGCGGTGCAGATCTCTGTGGACCAAGCGTTCCTCCGCGGATCGTAAAATTGTGTCGTTGTTGCATCAGTAAATTCACACACTTTCTCTCCCGTCAACCAGAAGTTGAAAAGGTCGGGAATCATGAGAAATGTTTCGGCAGCATCGAGTAGCGGGGATTCGTCGACAACCATTGACAGCAACTGATAAAGTGTGTTAATCTGAAGAAACTGACAGCCACTTCGCTCGAAGACTGTCGCGCGATCTATACGTCGAAAAGCCTCTTCCAGCATGCCGTCGGTGCGTGAATCACGATAGTGATACGGGAATCCAAGCAGCACATCACCTCTGCCGAGTAGGCCAAAATCGACACCCCACGTGTCAATTCCAATTCCGCTGAAGTCTACATGTTTTTGCGCACACATCGAAAGTGCCGTTTTCATGTCGTCCCAGAGCCTTAAGACATCCCAGTGTAGGCTATCCAAAACACGGATGCCGCCATTTGGAAACCGATGGATTTCTTCTAGATTGAGGCGTTCCCCATCGAAGGTCCCAAGTACGCCACGTCCACTTTCTGCGCCGAGATCGAATGCCAAAAATTGTCGTGCTGCTCCCATTTCCGTCCTCGTGATACAGTTGGGGTTCATTTCAAGGTCGGTATTATATGACGTGTACTGGACGAAGTCAAATTTTTGTTTTGTTCTGGGTAGGATTGATGTATAATATGTTACAGTCGTATAATGTAACTAGTCCTTTAAGGATGCACTGCTAGATAACCCCGATAAATCGGGATTTCGCTACGCTCAACTGTAGTTCGAATTTTCATAATGACGATACACCTCTCGCCCCTCTGAGGCTCTGTAGTTGAGGCGAGGTGCCCGACCTATGGGTCTTGGGAGTGACTTTTATCGTGTCGCACATAACTAGCAACTTAGGTTAAGGATACTTAGGAACTTATTGGTGATGGAAAGATAGATGATTAGAAATTTATTCAATCGGAAAGCAGACAATTTATCGGAGGAGCAACATATTGAGGTTGAGGAACCGGCAACCGAACCACCTACATCTGAAGTGACACCTGGGAAAGAAGGTAGCTGGTTTCATCGGCTTAGAGAAGGGTTGTCCAAGACTCGAAATAGCATTGTTGGGCAAATCTCTGGATTACTAGGCGTCGGCAGAACAATTGATGAAGAGTTGATGGAAGAGATTGAGGAGATTTTGATACAAGCCGACATCGGTGTCAACACTACGCTCGAACTGATGGACAATGTGCGGGAGGTCGTCAGGCAGAGAGGACTCAGCGATGCGTCGGAACTGCCGGAGATTCTCAAGCAAGAGATGTTGAATGTACTTGGGGAAGATGCTCCCATCAGAGTTGATGGTGGCCAACCGCACACGATTCTGGTGCTTGGTATCAATGGTGCAGGCAAAACAACGACCATCGGCAAACTAGCATATCGCTTCAGATCCGAAGGAAATCGGGTGCTTGTTGCTGCAGGAGATACCTTTCGGGCAGCAGCCGCAGATCAGCTTGCCATCTGGTGTGATCGCGCCGGTGTTGAACTAGTTCAAGGTGGTGAGGGAGCAGATCCGGCATCGGTCGTTTTTGACGCCATGGAAGCGGCAAAATCGCGTCAGGCAGACCTACTCATCATTGATACTGCTGGCAGACTTCACACAAAAAAGCCGTTGATGGATGAATTGTCGAAAATTGGACGGGTGATGCAACGCGCAGTCCCAGAAGCACCACACGAGGTGCTGCTTGTCCTTGATGGAACAGCAGGACAGAATGCAATTATGCAGGCGAAGGTCTTCAACGAAGCAGTACCTATCACCGGTGTGGCTGTCACCAAGCTAGATGGTACAGCAAAAGGCGGGATTGTCATTGCTGTGAAAAAGGAAATTGGTGCCCCGGTTAGATTAATTGGAATTGGCGAAAAGTTGGATGATCTCCGTGATTTTGTTGGCCGTGAGTTTGTGGATGTACTGTTTGAACGCGAGGAAGCTGTAGAGAATTAGCCAAGGAGAGAATAACAGAAAGTCGGTAGGAATCAAGTGTCTGTCCAGTTGTTTTTCTTGGCTGATCAACGTAGGTACGATGAACTTATTGCTAGAAAGTCTAAATTATGCGAAGTCTTTTAGATTTTGAACAACCGTTGCTTGAACTTAATCAATATGCCGCTCAACTGAAGGCATTTGCCGAAGTGCATCCTGAATTAGATCTAACGAAGGCGATTGAGGCTATAGACGAGAACACAAAAGATCTAACAAAGCAAGCCTTTCAAAAAGTATCACGGTGGGATAAGGTGTGGCTATCACGTCATGCAGAACGCCCCCAGGCACCAGTTTATATTGAGGCGATGCTTGAGGAGCCAATCGAGTTATACGGTGACAGGCTTTATGCCGATGACCGGGCTTTAGTCGGCGGATTTGCTTGGTTCGACGGCCAACCTGTTGTTTACCTCGCCCAGCAAAAAGGCACAAACATCAAAGAACGCCAAGAGATGAACTTTGGGTATACCCGTCCGGAGGGATACCGCAAGGCACGACGTTTGATGATTCTGGCGGAAAAGTTCAATCGTCCTCTGATCTGTTTTGTTGACACGCGTGGCGCTCATTACGACGCTGAATCGGAAGAGCGTGGGCAATCGATAGCGATTGCGGAGAATCTCGCTCAGATGTGCACCTTGCGCATTCCGATTATCGTCGTGGTGATTGGTGAAGGCGGTAGCGGAGGTGCGTTAGCCATTGCTATTGGAGATCGCGTCTTGATGATGGAGTACGCTATTTACTGCGTCGCTGCCCCTGAAGTGTGTAGTAGTATCGTATGGAAAGATGATGGTGAGCGCGCACCAGAAGCCACAGAGGGTTACAAACCAACGGCTGAAGATCTGTTGAAATTTGGCGTCATTGATGAGGTTATTCGTGAACCGCTCGGTGGCGCCCACCGGGATATCGAACTTGCGGCGAGGCGTGTCAGAAATGCAATACGCAAGCATCTCAAAGAACTGAGGGAAATTGATTCAGCACTTTTGGTTGAACAACGATGCGAACGCTACCGGAAAATTGGGGTCTACGGTGAGTTATGAAAGTCCGTACCGTAACTGTAGGGATACCTGACGCTTTTTCATATGAACAGTTGCAGTTCGCGGTGGATTTTAATCGTCGCTGTCAGAACCGTCTCGAGGCAAATGGGTACGAAGTTCAGACCACGCGGATTAGCAGTCAGACATGGGGCAAAATTTCTCATATAGATCAGGTACTTGAATTAGATCGCCGCGTCCTTGAGTTAGGATGCGAATTTTTCAGCCTAGGAACCATTTTTCCTCACCTTCCACAAACATCTACCCACCTCGCTCTTGTTCCGGAAGCGATCTCTCAAAGCGATACCCTCTTCACATCAGCCACCCTGACAACCCCCGACCAGCAGATTAAATGGGAGGCAGCCGAAAAGACCGCAGCAGTCATACAGAAGATTGCCCATACAACCGATGATGGACTTGGAAATCTACGTTTTGCTGCAACGATGAATTGTCCCCCCAACACCCCTTTCTTCCCCGCTGCGTATTGGCAGGACCAAGGATTCAATTTTGGAGTTGGCTGGCAGGCTGCTGATCTTGTTCATCAGGCATTTGTTGATGCACCCAATATAGAGATTGCATCAGTGCGCTTAAAAAGCCTAATGGAACGCGAAGGGAAGCAAATTGTAGTTCTAGCTGAAGAGCTTGCGAAAGAAGCTAGGGTTCGATTTGTAGGGTTGGATGTCTCGCCTGCTCCAATGGGAAATGAAAGCATCGCAGGTGCAATTGAGACTCTACTTCCCGCCAGATTTGGGGAAAGGGGGACGCTCACGGTCGTAGGCGCGATTACGAAGACGCTCGACTCGCTGAATCTGCCGCGATGTGGATACTCGGGCTTGATGCTTCCTAGCCTTGAGGACGAAGTATTGGGAAATCGTGGCAGTGAGGGGTGTTTTAACCTAGATAGTTTACTACTCTACTCCGCTGTTTGTGGTACTGGGCTCGACACGATTCCGATTCCCGGTGATGCTTCCATGCGTCAAATATGCGGCATCCTTACCGATGTGGCTTCTCTCTCGATTCGATGGAAAAAACCGCTCTCCGTCCGTTTGTTCCCCATACCCGGATTGAATGCTGGCGAACGCACGCACTTCGACTCTCCTTACTTGACCAACACCACGGTCATGGAAGTGTGATGAATCTGACACAAAAAAAACCGTAGCCAACAATATATCTGCCATGGGCAAGTGTATCGTCTAGCCTCGCTAGGTGAAACCGATACGATGTTTACAGATTAAGCCAAGGCAACAATGGGAATTTTCCACTGATCCGCCTGTTCGCAAAGCGGCTGTTGATTCATAACAAACGTGCGTTCTGCTTCAACAGCGAGTACATTTCCGCCAACGGCTTGCAGGGTTTTCAGAGTTTGATCCCCGACTGTTGGCACATCGACACGAAAATCGTGGTCAGTCGCTGCCGCTTTGGCAACAATAACGCCTTTACCACCGAGCATCCCACCCCGTTTTATTGTTTTATCGGTCCCCTCGATCGCTTCAATTGCAACTGCCGTCATATTCTTTACAACGACGGTCTGTCCAATCCCCAAATCTGCCATTTGCCGTGCAAGCTGCATCCCGTACTTCACATCCGCCCACTGGGATTGGGTTGGTTGCCTTTTCGTCAATACACCTGCCGATGGCATCAACCCCCGTAAAAATCGATGCTGCTCAACTACACTAATTCCTTTCGATTCAAAGTGTTCAATCACCGCAGCAACGATTGCACGAGTTCCTTTGTTGCGATTCCTCGCCAGAATCTTGACAGCCGTTGGGTCTACTAGAAACGGACGGAACAGGATTCCTGTGTCAATTTTGCCGATAATTGCCAATTCTCGGACACCTGCGTCGAGCAGCGTTTTTGTTATCTTCTGAACCTGCCCAATGCTAAATGAAAATGTCTCTGAGGCAATGCTCTCAAGTTGTTTGGAGGCGGGTTGAGTGATCTGGATAACAAACGGTATCCGCTCCTGTTTTAATGCTGCTTGTGCGAGCAGAAGGGGTAAATCGCCGGCTCCAGCAATGAGCCCCAGTTTTTCCAATGGTGTCCTCTTACATCTGTTTTCTGTTAAACACCGATTCCTCGATTGGAATTCTCAATAAAATTCAGTAGATATTCCACTTCTGGGTCCGGTTCACCTTCGCCTCTTATCTGCGTTATTGCCTCTGTAAGGTTGACCTTGCTGCGGAATAGAGTACGGTAAGCGCTTTTGAGGCGTCTGATGGTTTCAGACGAGAGCGATGCCATTGGGTGAACCTGTGAGGTGCCAAGTCCAACAATATTTAGGCTACGCACGCGAGCGGGGTGTCCATCAGACACGGTAAACGGTGGCACATCCTGAACGAACTTTGAGCAAGCTCCAACCATCGCCATTTTACCGATGCGAACAAACTGGTGAATTGCGGCGTGGGCACCGATCCGCGCATCATCCTCAATGAGTACATGTCCCGCAATTGTCGCAAAGTTTGCCATAATGATTCGACTTCCAACGACTGTGTCATGGGCAATATTAACCCAGTTCATAAGCAGGTTGTTATCACCGATGATTGTGGCGTCATCCTCCGCCGTCGCCCTAGAAATTGAGACATACTCGCGAAGAACATTCCGATTGCCAATTCGGGTATAACTTCGCCAACCACCATACTTGAGGTCCTTTGAAGGATTGCCAAGTGTAGAACCGAAAAAGACCTGGCACTCTTCACCGATGGTGGTCCAGCGGTCAATCTGGACGTGCGGTCCAATTACAGTTCCACGACCAATTTGCACATCCTCGCTGATAATCGAGAAGGGACCGACTTCAACGTCTTCGTCTAATTCGGCTTTCGGATGGATGATGGCAGTTTCATGAATCTTTGTCACCGCTGCTCTCCTTTTTTTATGCGGTCCCATAAACCACTGAAAAATATCGGATCGTGATAGGTTCAATCCGAATGAGTATACTTTCCTATCCCGCTGACTCCTGTCCCAGCGCGATTGACAGCTCTCCCTCCGCTGCAAGTTGATCGCCGACATACGCCTTGCCGCCAAGCCTCGCCCATGTACGACGTCTTCGAAGTATTTCGATTTCTAGTCGAAGTTGATCGCCCGGTACAACCGGTCGTCTAAATTTGGCTTCCTTGATTGACACAAAATATCCGACTTGTCCTTCAGCCCCCAGTTCTTTTAACAGCAACCATGCCCCGAGCTGCGCCAATGCTTCCATTTGTAACACGCCGGGCATGACGGGTTGCTCGGGAAAATGCCCCTGAAAAAAAGGCTCATTAAAACTAAGATTTTTGATGCCCACTGCGCGTTTGCCGGGTTCCGCTTGGATAATTCGATCCAACATACACATCGGATAGCGGTGGGGCAATACTTCTAGAATATCCATAATTTCAATAGGCTGTTGCTGTTGTATCAGTCCTTCCTCTGCCATCGCTAGGATGAGTTGTGCATGAAGCGTATGCCCTGACTTCAGTGCAACAGCTTGGGCTTGGGGCAGCTTTCCGACTAAGTAAAGGTCCCCTATTAAGTCTAGCATTTTATGTCGGACAACTTCATTGGGGAACCTCAGCTCACTACTAGTGCTTCCATCATCTTCAATAACAAGGACATTATCATAACTTGCCCCCTTACCGATTCCTTGGCTCCTGAGTAACTCGATTTCGTCAGCAAAGCAGAAACTGCGTGCGGGAGCGATTTCACTGACGTAAGTTTCTGGATCTATCGCAAGGGTCGCTACTTGCGTAGGAAGTTTTGGGTGATCATACACAAAGGAGATTTGAAAGGAATCCGCGGGGAGTAGGATGAGTTGCTTGTCCTCGTCATAAGCAGCGAATGGGTCTTTCAATTCGATGGGAGAGCGTGGGGCATCCTGTGCAACTATCTCTGCCTGCTGTAGGATCTCGACATACGGTAATGCACTGCCATCTAGTGCTGGGCACTCAGGGGCATCGATATCGACTCGCAGGTTATCAACACCCATGCCGGCCAATGCGGACAGCAGATGTTCAACACTGTTGACCGCCGCCGCCCCGGCGCGCAGGCTTGTACAGCGAGGAATGATTGCCTCGTAGTTATCGGGGCAAACTTGGACTATCGGTTCATCGGGCAGATCAGTCCGGTGAAACACAATTCCATGGTCCACGGACGCCGGCTTAAATGCGAGGTTGACTAGTTCACCAAGCATTAGACCGGTTCCTGAGATAGTTACCTCATTTTGGATAGTTTGTTGTGAAGCCAAAAGGTGTATACCCTTTCGTTTGGTTGGAAATTGATTATTAATTGAAGCGTTCGTGTATTCCTAGCTGACATCTGATCTGGACCTGTAGGAATGTTATCTCCCTATTCCGGTTGTTTTAATCACCGATCCGACTGCGATTGCGTCGTATTTCGTTGATCATGTTTTGGTGTTCTCTTAGTGTCTTTGAGAAATGATGCCTGCCATCACCTATAGCGACAAAGTACATGTAGTCAACCGCAGCGGGACGGAGTGCTGCTAAGATTGAAGCCATTCCCGGATTGCAAATGGGTCCCGGCGGCAACCCCTTATAAATATAGGTGTTGTAAGGTGAATCAACTCTGAGGTCCGCTGCTCTGGGTGGTCGCTCAGGATTTCCTAAACCGTAAAGGGCAGTTGGATCTGCTTGAAGTTTCCAACCGCGACGGAGGCGATTGTGAAAAACAGCCGAAACTAAGGGACGTTCATCAGGAACTCTCGTCTCTGCCTCAATAATGGAGGCGAGAGTGATGACTTCATGCTTAGAGTATCCGAGCTCCCTAGCCTCTTCAATGACCCCCGCTGTCCATCGTCGTTGGAATTCATTAAGCATTATTTCCAGTATTACCGGCGGTCTTGCCCCATCAGGAAATTGGTACGTATTCGGAAATAGGTAACCCTCCAGTGTTTTCCCTTCAATGTCGTAATTGAGCTTCCATTTAGGATCGTTCGCAGCTTGGCTGAACGCTGCCGCTGTGCCGAATCCGGACTTTTCCCAAAGTTTCGCAATTTGGGAAACAGTTAGACCTTCAGGAACCAGAAATTGTTGGGTGACCACATTGCCAGTTTTGAGGTGGTCGATAATCTGCGGTATACTCATTGCCCCGCTGAGGCAATACGTTCCTACCTGTAATCGGTGGCTCACACCACTGAGATGCGTGACAAACAGGAAAGCCCATGGGTTGTGAATCAGGTTCTGATCGGCAAGCTGGTCTGCAATTGTCTGTGAACTCATACCATGAACAATTTTTAACTGTATCGGTTTTGCATTCCCATCCGCAGGAGATAGATAGCGTACCATGTAGGATATCGCAATTAAAATAGCGAGACTGCTGAGCACTGATATGCTAAAGAGGGCGATGGATATCCACCATCGTGCGTTTTTCCGTTTCATTGAGGCTTATTCCACAAAAGTCAAGCAATTAGAAAATTGGTGTATGGATTGAAGCGTATGCACAACAATCCGTTTAATGACATCATTCACACTCGTTGACTTGACCTTTCCTCTTTGAATTGCGTAATTCCTCCAGATATCCCTCAAGAATCAGTACAGCGGCAACCTGATCGATAACTTGCTTCCGCTTTTTACGCCTTCTTTTGGTCCCGTGTAGAATCCGTGCTGCTTCAAAGGTGGTAAAACTCTCGTCCCAAAAGGCAATCGGCAGATTGACTTGCTGCTCCAACTTTTCTGCGAATTGTTTTACCTTTTTTGCTTGAGTCCCCGTTTCACCATCGAGTTGAAGCGGCAGCCCGACGACAATCTGTTCAACATTGTGGGCAGTAACCAATTGCTGTAACTCTGCTAGCAGCGCTTTTCTACTTTTGCGTCGAATAGTGCAGAGTGGATGGGCAGCTATGCCTAACTCATCGCTAATGGCAACACCAGTTCGTGCATCGCCAATGTCTAAACCAAGGATTATCGACATATTGATAAAACATAATTCGTAAGTTTAGGAGTGAACATAACCACCATTATCACTAGTAGTCACTTGCCGAAGCCGGTGTTGGTTCTAGCTTTTCATCGAGGTACTGAATATTTGGATGATAGCATTCATCGAATTTGATGTCAAGTCCAAACACATAAACGAATGAACCTGCGAATGAGTGACGAGAAAAGTGTTGATGCAGAATGGAATTTGGGTTAAAATGGCTAAAATCAGCGATTTTAGCCATTTTGGCGTCAGCTACTACCACCTTCTTCCGTAAAATGTCCGATAACTAATCTTATCGGACATTATATCCCCGCAAAATATCCGATAAGTGAAACGAATCACAAAACTACGGCGTTCTAACCCGCATAAACACTGAATTCTTAAAAAATATGTCCGATAAGGAGAGGTGAAATATGGACGATTTGTTACAGGATTACCGCGATTATCTATATGACCAAGATAAGTCCGAGCAGACTATCAAGGCGTACATGACAGATCTTAGCTCATTCTCACGTTGGTTCCAACAAACCACAGGAGAACCACTGAATCTTGAAAACATTACGCCGATGGAGATTATCGACTATAGAAATGCAATGCTGGACTGGGATAAGAAGCCATCGACCATTAATCGCAGTTTGATAAGTATTTCAAGCTTCTGCCAGTGGGCACAGCAAAACGACCTCATTGCCAGTAACCCCGCTGAAGGCATACGAAGTGTCGCGGAAGAACCGCTTGCCCCACGAGCTTTGGAACGTAAAGAGCAGCTAGCGTTATTGCGGGCGGTACGCAGATCAGGCAATTTGAGGGATTTAGCGATTATTACAATGCTGCTGCATACCGGCATACGCGTTGGAGAACTTTGCAATCTGAGAGTTTCTGATATTAGAATATCAACGAATAGTAATATGATTACAGTGCGTGAGGGTAAAGGAACGAAACGCCGCAATGTGCCCTTAAACTCAACTGCCATAGGTGTTCTGAAGGATTTTATAAAATCATTTGATAACAATGAAGAGGTCATCTATATAGCCGGATCTAATCCTGAAAGGGAGCGTTTTCTGTTTTACGGGCAGAAGCGGATGCCGCTGACAGATCGTGGCGTTCGATATGTGATACAGAAATATGCGTATAAAGCAAAAATAGACAATCTGTCTCCGCACGTATTTAGGCACACCTGTGCCAAAAATCTTATTGATGCTGGGCAGTCGATTGATAGAGTCGCAAAGATATTAGGGCATTCCAACATTAATACTACTTCAGTTTATACTATTCCTACAGAACGTGATTTGCATATTACCATGGAAAGCATTTCTCAGGATTAGTATTTTACATAATACTGCATGTTCTTTTTCTGCGGATAATTTCACTTTACATTCGTGCATTTCATTGGTATACTATATTTAGTGATGTAGATATTATTTTTAACGCAGCTTGCCCATGCCAATAATTGCGAGGATTCCAATGAAAGAATATCGCCAGTCTAAAGATTCACTAAAGAAGCAGATAAGCCTATTGCTACCTCTTGATATTTATGAGGGCACAAAACGGGATGCCCAGAAGTATAGCCGTTCTATGGCATATCATATCGTCGAAACACTTCGGGTTACGTTTGACAAATCCATACAGGAAGTACAAGCAGAACGCGAAGAAGCAGCTAAGATGACTATCCTAGAGCAGATGAAACAACAGGCAGAGGAGGCGGGCAGCCCAGAAGAATTCATCCAAGCGTTAGAAACGGTATTCAACCGGTTTGCAGAAAAGAAGCGCGCGGAAGATTTTACTGAAGCTTTCCAAGAAGATATCATCACCTTTGCTGCCATGATACTGGAAGCGGAAGAAGAAATCTAAAATGTAAGGATCAGAGACTATACTATAAGGAGAACTAAATATGGCAAAGTATCGTGCAGGAGTCATTGGTCTGGGCTGGATGGGAATGCTCTACGATATGGCGGAAAGAATCGGTGACTTTTTCAACATTGATGACGCTGATCGCCCTACGCCCGACCTGGAGATTCATCGCAAAATCTATCATCATGCTCACCCCGGGAAAGAAGGTCTACCCACTAGTTATGCGGAGGCGCTTTGGAATCGCCCGGAGGTAGATTTGGTTGCGGCAGCTGATCGCGACGAGAAACGGTTAATGGCATTTAAGGAACGATACGGTATAAATGCGCTCTACACTGATGCGGTCGAAATGCTGCGCACCGAACAACTGGATCTCGTCGCTGTTGCCACAAACGTAAAGGGACGAGCTGACCTAACCTGTTTGGCAGTCAAGAACGGCGCAAAGGGGATTGTAACAGCCAAGCCGATGGCGCACACGCTTGAGGAGGCTGACCGCATGGTAAACACGTGTGCCGATGCCAGTGTACCTCTCAACTGTGGTTCCATTTCAACGACGCATCCGTCGTTCGCGAAGGCAAAGGAATTGGCTACGAACGGTGCAATTGGCAAGCTCATTTCGATCGAAGCGCCGCGGCCTGGTGCACAACACCAGAGCTGGTCTTACTTTTTGGATAGCGATCCTGCGTGGGTTATCGGTATCGGTGATCAGGAGCGCCGTGGTACTGGCACGGATGAATTCAAAGGCCCCGGTGGTAGCGATGAATTCGCTGGTCAAGGGATGATGGTTACGGAAAGTGACTTGGCGGTTTATTTTCGACCGGGTGCACCGCATCTGCGCTTAACCGGCACGAGCGGTGAGATAGTTATTCCCACAATGGCGACAGGATTTAGGTTATGGCAAGATATCGAAACAGCTTCCGGCGTCAACAGGGTGGAGACACCGTGGCCCGATCCGCAGTTTGTTGGTCCCTACGGATCAATCTACGGACTGGCGGATGTCATAGATTGCATAGAAGGCAGGCTAGATGAGCCTAAAAACTCGGGCAGGAGGGTTGCCATAGCAATTGAGGTCGAAATCGCGCTAAAGCAGTCCGCTGCGCAGGGAGGTGTGCGGGTAGATTTACCCTTAACAGACAGATCTTTGGCGCTTAATTATGATTGGTTCCGCTAGGCTCCAAGAAAGGAAGGCTGAATTCCGATGATTTTTCGGGCTGGATTAGCAGGTCATCGCTCGCGTACGTATCTCTGACCAAAGAACCCACCAATACCGAGTAGTATCACCGCGATTACAACTTTCACCAGCCACAAACGGGATGTATAAAGTATAGAGACCAGCAGCAGAATTGCCACGAGCAGCACGAGGAGGGCCGTGTACAGCCTTTCAAATTGCTTGGCTTTCTTAGTGTCTTCCGAATTTCCCATTACACTTCCCTTTCACCAAAGCAGAATAAAGAGCAAGTAGCAGGCAATGGCAAGGTAAATAATCGCCCACAGTCCCGGACGTTGGAACCAGCGTAGCCCCGTTTTCGGCACCTCAAAAGGATATCTTGGTCGAATTGGTGCTTCCCGCAATGTTTTTTGAAGCCATGTACCTTCAAGCACTTTCAAACGACTCGCCATCAATTCTCGGAGATCCGTTGTTGGCTCGTTCTGAGCGTAGACTAAACCTTTTATTTGTTCTTCCTCGACGGGACCGCGCAACCAATCAATAACCTTTGAAGCAATCAGCATACTCCCCGCTGGCAGTATCAAATTCCACAGATAAGCCCACCAAGTGTTGGTATACCAAACAGGTAGTGCCCAACCCTTCGCGTCCGCTATAATCGCCGAGATACCGTAAATCAGGCCTATTGCAAGCCCGATGATGCCTGTCCCTCGATGTACCCGTGTAAAAACGCCCATCAGGATAACCGTCATGAGCGGCACCTGTATCGCTCCAGCCAAACGCAGATAGAACAGCACCATTCCACCTTTAAGAAACGGCACATATAGAAATCCAAGTAAAATGATAAAAGGAACCGTTATTCTACCGACGCGGGTATAGTGGGCATCGGAGCCAGTCTTTATGATGAAACGGGCGTAGATGTCCCGAACAAAGAGGCTTGAGATCCCAATGCCGATAGAATCGAAGGTTGAGTATCCTCCAGCTACTAGTCCGGCTAGTACCAAGCCGATTAGACCTGTCGGCAGATAGCTTTTGAGCATCAGGGGATAGGCTTGGTCACTCATCTCTAGTGTGGGGAAGTCCGCCCGTGCCAAGGGGCCTAAACTGACGTTAAACCACAGACACACCGCTGTCGCGACGCTAGCAACGAGAGCTGCCATCTTGAAATCCCATTCGGAACGTGCACCCAAAAATCGGATGGCTTCGTATTGATTAATCAGCACATACATCGTTAATACGACGATAAGCCCAAAGACCACCAAAACGGGAGGTACGCCGGGCGGAGAATATCCGCCTACATGTAGCAGGGTTTCGGGCAGTTGAGCATCTATTGTGGCAAGTTTCTGATTCAACCCTTTCCAGCCACCGGCACTCACCCACACCACACCCCAAAGGACAAAGGCTGCAACGATCATGCTAACGCTTTGCAGTGCGTCGGTGACAACTCCCGCTTTCAAACCACCCCGCACAATATACAGAATCGCAGTGAACGCAACGGCAACGACAATGAGCCAGCTCCAGCGCCTCTCAATATCCGCCACAATATTAAGGACCAGAAAGGTGGAAAAGAAGATGTTGCCCAACACATTGGTCCGAGATTGAATGTTGATCAGGACGGATAGAAATCGGGCTGCAGGACCGAACCGGAACTCAAGCCATTCCGCATTGGTAAAAACTCCGGATCGATACATTGGCACAATCACAAAAAAGCTCAGGACGAACCATCCGACGGCGATCCCTAGCCACCATTGGGACAACTGGGATAGCCCGAGTGTGTAGGAACCACCGACAATCGCCACATAATCGCCGCTATCTACCGCGGTCGAGAAAGCGGATAACCCAACGACCCACCAAGGTATAGATTTGGCTGCCAGATACCAGTCAAAACTCTCGCGCTGCCCTCTGAAGACAATGATTCCGTATAGGACAATGCCACCGTTGATTACTAGAACGAGCAGCCAATCAATTAGGGTCATAAGAGTTCCTCCGTCCTTCGATATTAACAGACAACTGCAGATGCAACCACGTTGGAAACCCGGCGGAGCAAACTCCCATTATCCACCATTTGATTTGTCAGAATCACACATAGTAGCTCTTGCTCGGGATCTGCCCATGCCACCGTGCCGGTTGCACCGGTGTGACCAAAGGTCGTGGGGGAGACTAGTTCGCCGAAGTAATTCCACGCCTTTGAAGCCGCCAATCCCCAACCTAACCCCCACGGTGCATTCAGCGTCTCGTTCTGATCCGTTGTCATGGCTTTCACTGCAGCCGGACTGAAAACACGTTTTCCAGCGTACCCACCACCATTGAGCATTGCCTGTAATAGGATTGCAAGGTCTGGTCCGGTGCTATGTATCCCGCCCCACGGATTGCCGAAATCGCGCCAATAAGCACTATTTGGTCCGAAACGCTGTTGGTCTTCGTTTTCTTCCATGGACGTCCCACACCATACTGTTTCGTGGATCTTAAATCGCCCAAGACCCAATGCGGTATCCCTCATTCCAAGTGGCTGGAAGATGTCTGCTTCTTCAAAATCTCGTAGCCGTTGTCCTGTAACCCGTTCTACAATCTCTGACGCTAGCAGGATGCCTTTGCTTTGGTAACTGAAATTTGTGTTAGGTGAGTAAAGCAGCGGTGTTTGAGCCGCACGGCGGACGAATTCGCTTAACGGCGCGTGGGCACGGCGTAACTCTGTATTTTCAGGGAGCATGTCCGGCATACCCGAAGTATGCGATAGCAGATACCGGACACGCACCTTATGGCGTTCACCACCCTGAAACTCCGGCAGATAGAGGGAGACCGGATCGTCGAGCGAAACCTGCCCCCGATCAACCAACAACATCAAGGCGCAAGCCGTAACCGGTTTGGTTATCGATGCTAACAGGAAAACTGAATCTGGCTTGACTAAATTTGAATCTGTGTTGGGTGTCAGATGCCCATAGCCTTTCGCGTGGACGATTGTTTGATTGCGTACCACAGTCAACGCCGCTGCGGTGATTCGCCGATTAGTAATTTCGGACTGGAGAATGTTTTCCGCCCGCAAGAGCACATCTTGTGACATTCCGACATCTGAGGCGGCTCCGATTTTGAGTCTATTATGGATTGTTGACATAGTTTACCCGATGGTTACCTTTCTTCAAGAGCACTAAGTATATTTGCAGCTGGTGATGGTCGACTATTGGATTCTGAGATGTTCTCGCCATACAGCTTCAACCCTGTCCGATTCTCTGGATTTTCGTGGAACGGTCGCCTACCATTTTCCCTCGACAACATAGGCTTCGCACTCACCGGGCCAAGGGGGCATCGTCACTGCAATCGCTGCCAAAGGTTCATCACCGAATGCTCGGAACTGGAAGTGAGTTCCCAGAGGGATTGTAATGCAGATACCGGCGTGCACCGGGATTACTTTTTCGCTCTGACCTTGTCTCCGCCACATTTCGCCGCAGCCACTGAGGAAATACCAGATTTCTTCAACGGTCCGATGCGTAACGGCACCTGATTTTTCTCCCGGTGCTAGTTCAAAATGAGCCATACTACCCGCTGCAAGCTCCAGTAAGACACGGACATTTGAGCCGTCCGGGGCGATAGCATCGGGGGTGTCCGGCAGGTATTTCGTACTAAAATCCTTCATGTTATCGTTTCCGCACCGACTAGGGGGATTGGCAAACAATCTTATCTACCCTTTAAAGCTAGTACGCATATCTCTCAATGAGTGCCTTGCTCTTGACCACTCCTACGTGATCGTCTGTTTGACCCTCGTACTCGATCCCGAAGGGATTGGTGTATCCGACCGCCTTAAAAATTTCCATGACACTCTTACAGTCAATTTCGTTCGACTCCCCATTTTCATCGAAACTGAGGAATTTCGCATGGGTTGCCCAACTATAAGGGGCGACCGCTCTCAAGTTCTCTACTTTATCGTCCTCGGGCCTCCAGTTGAGAAAGTCCGCTAGCACTCGGCAATATGCGCTATCCACCGCTTCCATAACCTGTACAATGTTATCCGGTGAGACAGATACACCGCCATGATTTTCCATCATTACACGGATGCCCGTATCTTCCCCAACGGATGCGAGCTCCCGGAAACTCTTGATGCACTGCCCAATCTCTGCCTGCGTTGCATTAGCACCGTGGCTCCCACCGCTGTTGGCACGAAAAGCATTGCATCCCAGTTTCTGGCAGATACCAAACCATTTCTTGTGGTTCTGTACTGCTTGCTCTCGCTCATCTTCGTCGAGGGCAGACAGGTTACCGTGACCATCAACCGCAATACTGAGCATCCTCACTCCAACACTGTCGGCTCGGCGACCGAGCTCATCGACATATGCATCGGCAATCCCACTTTCTGCCGGATTGTCCGGGTCCTCGTATCGAAAGAAAGGACTGTTTAGCTCCACTGCATGGATGCCGAATTCATCGCGTGACAGTTGTGGATAGTCGAGTAGGGAAAGTGGGTTCTCCTGATCTCTGAAACGTCGGTTAATACTCCAGCCTCCAAGAGAAATCTCCATAGTTAGACTCCTAATTTTTTTGAATTAAAAATATAATAGAAATAGATTTAGTTGATTAAAGCTAGCTTATAAAAGGGGAAAGTTGACCTATCGAGATGCCGCCCTGCCTTCGTATTTGCGGCGGAGACACGGAAAGATCCAGAACAGTCGAGGCTATTCTCGTCGCTGTTTGTCCACCATCAAGGATAATGCCGACTAGTGCGCCAAGTTCGGATTGGACTTCCTCGGCTGAAGTCGCTGGTGGTTCGTCGGATTTGTTTGCGCTAGTTGTTGCAATCGCACCGCCAAAACGCTGAAGAAGTGCAAGTGCTAGCGGGTGGTCTGGCATGCGGATACCAACTGTATCCCCGCCTGCCGTAACTTCGGGCGGCAGCGCCTTTGCTTCGACAATCAGCGTCAATCCTCCGGGCCAGAATCGTTCCGCAAGTTGAGAAAAGGTTGATGGCAGATTTTGAGCGACGCGTTCAACATCGTCGGTGGATCCAACCAAGATTGGAATCGGCTTGTCGATGGGTCTGCCTTTGATCTTATATAGCTTTCGCACGGCTTCCGGTTGAAAAGGATCTACACCGACGCCGTATACCGTATCGGTTGGAAACGCGACTACACCACCGCCATTCAAAGTCGCGATGGCTTGGTTGATGTGAAGATCATCGGATTGGTTCATAATTCTTGGAGGTTCGGGCACTAGAAGTTGAGATTGCGGAGATTAAATCTTACGTTTTATACAATAGCTGCAGATGCAAATGCGTTCAAGTCGAGGGCGTCTCTCAATCCATCCTGATATTTGTGATGGGCCACTCCGGCGATCATCGCACCGTTGTCGGTGCAGAGTTGAATGCGGGGATAGTAAACTTCGGCACCGATTTCCGTCCCCGCCTCACGCATTGATTCGCGCAGCTGGCGGTTCGCTGCGACGCCTCCTGTTAAAGTAATTGCCTTAAGGTTCTTTGCTTTCGCCGCCCGGATAGTTTTTCCCACAAGCACCTCCACAACCGCTGCCTGAAAGCTCGCCGCGATGTCCGCAATCGGTGGCAGAGTACCGGCTGCGGTCGCCTTTTCGACAAAAAATCGGACAGCAGTTTTGATTCCACTAAAACTAAATTGGTAGTTATCACGGTCAAGCATCGGACGCGGAAACTGGATTGCGTTGCTGTCACCCTCTTTCGCCAAATCATCAATTATCTTGCCGCCTGGGAAACCGAGTCCAAGATATTGGGCAACCTTATCGTATGCTTCGCCAGCTGCGTCATCTTGGGTTGTGCCGAGAATTTCATATTTCCAACCCTCTCGTACCTCGACCAAAAGGGTATGCCCACCTGAAACAGTGAGACAGACGTGCGGAAAAGGCAGCACTTCATGCTCCATAAAGTTTGCGTAGATATGTCCCTCAATGTGGTTAACCCCCAGAAGTGGTAGGTTATGGCAGTATGCGAGCGACTTTGCAGCAGCAACCCCGACGAGAAGTGCGCCAATCAAGCCGGGACGGTTTGTCACAGCGATTGCGTCAAGTTCATCGAACCGCAAGCCGGCTTCCGCCATTGATTGATCGACAATATAGTTTATCACTTCGACATGTTTGCGAGAGGCAATCTCAGGTACGATCCCACCATATTTTGCGTGGAGTTCTATCTGTGAAGCGACGATATTAGATCGGATTTCTCTACCGTCAGTGACAACTGCAGCAGCGGTTTCATCACACGAAGTCTCAATTCCAAGAATATCCATCTGAATTCCTTATGGTTGCCTACATATCTGTGGAAATCTCTTATAGTGTTTGTTCAAGGTTATCATATAACCGGCAAGTTTTCCAAGCAAAATCAGCACATTCACATCACTTCAGCTCAAAGTGGTCTAGGAGTAAACCTTTACCTCGCTAAACCAATTGTACCAATTTGCTGTACTATATCATCACCCTGGCTTGCGGAGATAACAAAGATATAAATCCCTGTGGCGAGTGTCTCATTATCCGCATTTTTGCCATTCCAACGGAATTGATGTGATCCAATCACCGCCTGTCGGACCTGTGTGTGAACTAGATCGCCAGCGACATTGAAGATTTCTAGTTCTGCCTCCTCGGCTAGTTGGAAGCCAGGGATTGTGTAGGAGAAGATTATTTCGTTGTGCTCTAGGCGCATCGGATTCGGAAAGGCGCGAACTCTTGCCAATTTTAGCTGCCCAGATCGCGTTTCAACCGCATTGACGGTCAAGAGATATGAATCTACTTCGCTGAAGCCAGATAGGGATTCAACTGAAATGAGATATGTATCAGTTTGCTCTGGCTGAAAAATAACCTGTAGTTCTGTTGTTTCAGCCCGCTCTGCGGTAGCGATGTACCGACCACTTTTATCAAGTATAGAGAATTGATAATCCACCGTCTCAGAATTAACAATCAGGGTAGCTACGATTGCCTGTCCCGGTATCGCATTAAATTGATAGAGATCTCTCACATCATTTTCATCGGCGATAAAGGACTCGTAGGTCTGGTCGAATTCAATGGGAAAAGCCTCGGTCAAAGCATCATTTGGCTCATAGGTATCTCCAAACGCAACAGAGATCGCTATTTCCTGTCCCTCGAAACCGATATTCGTGATAGAAATTTTCGAGATTGTTCCGTCATTGGCATTGCTGTTAGGACTGGTTGCCGGGGTAAAAGATGTTTCGTTGTCGTCAGCGGAATACGCCGCACCATCGGTAACCGTGCGAAGATCTATGGTATCCGGATCGCCGGGAGGGATACCAAAATGCCTCGGATCGTTCGGGTCTTCAAGCCAAATCTGACTTGCAGCGTCAACCACTCCGGAAGGACGTACGTCGGTTTCATCAATATGCCAGATGAGAATTCCGGATTCGGGCAAACGGGTGTCGAACAACGCTCCCGATTTCCGGTGCCGGTTCTCAATGAGGAAGAATTCTGTACTATCGCCAAATTCGCTAATTTTGTCGGGAATATCGACTTTGAAGAGTTTGTTGTCGTGTGGCGGCAACTCAAAACTAGGTATGGACAGGTTAGTCACATTCTCCTTGATCTCTACAGGTTGAATCCAACCGACGCGTCCGTTTTCCGGACGCGCATCGAAGTCCCATTTTAGGTAACCGCTGATATGGCTCGGTTGTAATCCATTTCCAATCCCATCAATAATTTCGCCCTGATAGGGGCCAAACTGCCCCATCAGTCCCCACTTATGGTCACGGGGACCGGTAAAATTACCACCATACACATCGGGGGCGCCAAAATCGTGGAAAAACTCGTGGAAGTAAATACCCAGATGGGGCTTATCGAAACTAGGTTCCTCACCGACTAGAACCGCCGTGCTTACCCATACGCCATCAAACTCTCTATTCACATTCTGCACCAAAATTGACCAGATATCATTCATCTCGGTGGTGGAGGCTTGATCATCTCCTGAGTGGATAACAAAAACGTGGTCAACTATACCGTCTCCGTCACGGTCATAGGCAGAAAAATCCACCATTTCATCTACCGCTGCACACGCTTCACGAACTAATTCTTGAGAGCGTCTGACGTTGATCTGACCTTCGCCATAATAACTCATCGCCTTCTGTGCGCGGATCCATTGATTGCCTTTCGGAACAACTCCTCCCATCGGCCCTGGCTGTATGTCCATCTGTCCGTAAGAAACTTCTCTGTAGTAAGTATGCAGCGAAACGCCTTCGTCCGCAAAGAGGTACTGATTGAACGCTGCACCCGGGCGTTGACCGGGTTGATCTGAGAAGTCGATTTTTATCGCCAGCACAAACTCGATGCCATCTTCTTGCAGCACGCTTTGTTCACGAACAAAACAGCAGCCCTGTAACGCATTGCGGAATTGATCCTCACTTGTGGGTGCCCTAGGTATCCAATCGTGTGTAGCAGGATTGTAACTGTAGAAGAGATAGGGGTTGGGTGGTGCAGCTGTACATGGAGGAATTAGAATAAACAGAGATATGATACCTAATAAACAAAATATGAAATATGCGACTCTATTTTCCAATCAATGCTTCCTTTCTTGAATGGCTAAATGCCACGCATAACTTTTTCAAGCTTATCATCGTAAATCTTTTATAGTTTAACATCCGCATCATTCGGTTTGCCCGTAAATTTTCTCGTGTCTCATTTCCTGTTTGACAAATCGCCTCATAAGTCCTTATAATTTCATATTCCTTTTCGACGATCTTGTAGGCCTGCATAATCCCACCATGTAAGGCTAATATGAACTGGAGCTGATTCAGGTTATGGTGAAAATTGGCGATATAGCGTTAGGAAAATTTCCGCTGTTATTAGCCCCGATGGAAGATGTAAGCGATCCGCCCTTTCGTGCAGTATGCAAGGTGAGTGGCGTGGATCTGATGTACACGGAATTTATCTCTTCCGAGGGACTAATCCGAAACGCTCGGCAAAGCGTCATGAAACTGGATATCTTTCAATCGGAACGTCCGATAGGCATTCAGATTTTCGGAAGTGATGTTGAGTCAATGAAAGCAGCGGTTGGGATTACTGAACATGTGAATCCAGATTTAATCGACATCAATTACGGCTGCCCTGTCAAGAAAATTACCTGCAAAGGCGCAGGTGCAGGGATACTGCGGGATGTTCCGAAAATGGTTAGGATGACCAGCGAAATAGTCAAATCGACGACGCTGCCTGTCACTGTAAAAACTCGGCTCGGTTGGGATGAAAAGACACAATACATCGTTGAGGTCGCGGAAAGATTACAAGATGTGGGGATCCAAGCGATTACGATTCATGGGCGAACCCGCGTACAGATGTATAAAGGCAGTGCGGACTGGACACTAATCGGAGAAATCAAAGACAACCCACGTATGACGATTCCCGTTTTTGGGAATGGGGATGTAGATTCTCCGCAGAAGGCACATAAGATGCGTCAAGCCTATGGTGTTGATGGGATCATGGTTGGACGAGCAGCTATCGGTTATCCATGGATTTTCAGAGAGATTAAACACTATTTTTCTACCGGACAACTGCTTGATCCACCTTCTATCAAAGAGCGATTGGGTGTCTTAAGACAGCATCTAGAACTCTCGATTAAATGGAAGGGAGCGCGGCATGGCATTTTAGAGATGAGAAAGCATTATAAGAACTATCTGAAGGGTATACCAAATGTCAAAGCATATCGAGAGAAATTAGTAACTCTTAAGAATTATGAAGAAATTGTCGAAGTCATAAATGATGTACAAAGGCACGTTGAATCTATGATGTTTACCTTCGGTCCCGCTGGACAAAGGCATCAAGAATTCACGAGGGCAGCTTTCTAATACAATTTTCCGCTATAGGTAAACATTATCGTCGTTATCAAAGTTATTCATAACGAAGGCACCTAAGTTGCCATTATGAACGAGAATTGCTGAAGAATTGATCTGGAGGTATCTAATTATATAATGTCTGACAACCAAGACGCAGGTGTGTCGATTGTTCCCATCGGTGGTTTAGGGGAGTTCGGCTTAAACATGATGGTGTACCAGTATGACGACGATATCGTCGTCGTGGATGCGGGCCTAATGTTTCCGGAAGCCGATATGCCCGGCGTAGATCTGGTTTTTCCAGATCTCACATATCTGCGTGAGAACCGAGATAAGATCAAGGGTATTATCATCACCCATGCACATGAAGACCATGTAGGCGGACTTGCCTTTTTTCTCCGCCAGATTAATGTACCCATTTATGGTACTGAATTAACGCTTGCTCTAGCCAAAGGGAGGCTACGCGAATATGGCGCCTTGGGAATGGCGCAGTTGAACGTGATAGATTCTGATGATACGGTGCAGCTGGGCTGTTTCAACCTTGAGTTTATTCACGTCGCACACAGCATCCCTGATACTGTTGCAGTCGCCATTCATACCCCCGTCGGAATCATCGTCCATGCCAGTGATTTCAAGTTCGATCAAACCCCCGGTGATAATCGCCTGACCGAAGTCCACAAACTCGCCGCACTCGGCGAGAAGGGTGTTCTACTGCTCATCTCTGACAGTACCAACGCAGACCGACCGGGCTTCACACCGTCCGAACGTTCAATCTATGCCGACTTGAGTGGGGTTTTTCAACGAACAGTAGGCGGGCTTTTCCTTGCCACCTTTTCGTCGAGCCTACATCGCGTCCAACAGTTCATAGACCTCGCGGTTGAACATCGGCGTTTAATAGCGGTCTCCGGACGTTCGATGATTAACAACATCCGGACAGCTTCAGAGTTGGGATATTTAGATGTCCCGCACAATATCCTGATTGATGCACGTGAAGCCAATCGTTTTGCGCCCCATGAGGTTGTTGTGCTCAGCACCGGTAGTCAGGGGGAGCCGAGATCCGGAATGGCACTCATTGCAAAGGATGACCACGCGTTTTTACATATTGAGCCGGGGGATACCGTTCTGATTTCTGCGAGAATTATCCCAGGCAACGAGCTATCTGTCCGTCACATGATTAATCACCTGCTGCGTCGGGGCGCGCATGTCCTACACGAAAGAAATGCCAATATTCACGTTTCAGGACACGGTGCCCAGGAAGATCTTAAATTGATGATGAACCTTGTTCGTCCTAAGTTTTTTATTCCAGCACACGGTGAATACAGCAATTTGGTGCAACACGCAGAACTTGCAGAGGACGTTGGAATTACTTCAGCCAATATTACCGTTGCCGAAGATGGTGACTTAATCTCTTTGACCCCAGAGTTCTGTGGTGTGCAGGGGAAGGTGCCGGCAGGGCGAGTTCTTGTGGATGGGAAGATTGATATGGGTGTTGAAAACATCGTGGTGCATGACCGTCAGCAACTGGCTCAAGATGGCATGGTCATTCCGATCGTGGTTCTCAACAGTAACAGTGGCGACGTTACCGCGGGGCCGGACATGGTTTCGAGAGGGTTTGTCCACATGGATGAATCCGAGGATTTAATGAACGAAGCCAAAGAGATTGTCATCCACGCAATCAACCACTTAAGTCCGGGGAGTAAGAGCGAAACAGAAACAGTACAGGAAGAAATTCGGGTGGTACTGCGGCGTTTCTTCAGGAAGAAAACAGATCGCCGTCCGATGGTCCTTCCTGTGGTGATGCGGGTTTGATAGCGTCCGTTCAGGTGTATGATAGATGAGATCAAGATTGGCGACAAAGCTTTTTCAACCGCTAAATTTGCGACGAGAAATAGGCGAACTACTACAGATCGAAAATGACTTGAGCCATCCACCGATCATCCGGGAGTTGCTCGACGATTAGCTGATGATAGGTAATACTCTTGATCTCTGTATAGACGACGTGCTTCGCAAAATCCACGGGTTCGCCATAGGCAACTGCCACCAACCTGTACGGGGCTTCGGAAATTTGCCGAATCTCAACCTGCCGAAAGAAAATCTCTTCGACCTCATGCCGAAAATTTAACTCATCTAGCCACGCTACCATCAGTTCTTCAAGGGATTCTGCGAATACCTCAATCTGCGTCTGTTTTGTTGTTCCGACCGTGCTAAGATCTGCGATAGATTCAAGTAGTCCTTGCGCTGCGTTGATGAATAGTTCCTCCAGTGTGCCTCCATAAGCGCGGATCCCGATATCGCCGGTATGCTCTAGATATTCGTATCTTTCCATTAACTCTTTTCCCTTGCAGAAACACTACGACAAATATCCTTCAATCAGAAGATCTGCCCCGATGTGGGAGGTTTTGACGCTACGGAGTTCAAAAGCCTCTGCCAAACGAGCGATGCCTGCACCCCCAATGGGACCCGGTGCATCGTTACCACCTATGAGTTTTGGCGCAACAAAGAACATCAGTTTATCAACGACTCCTGCTTGTAGGGCAGCGGCATTGACTTCTCCCCCACCTTCAATCAGCACACTTGTGATTTGCTTTCGACCAAGTTCTCGCATCAATGCCCTCAAACAGACTCGTCCTTCCTGCTCTTCGATGATGAGAACATCGGCACCTGCGGATTTCAAGGCTTCAATTTTTTCTTGGGGTGCGTTTTTTGTGACGGCGATTAGTGTGCCCGCATTACTATTTGGATTAAACACTTTTGCTCCCGGCGGCGTGCGACCACGTGAGTCAACAATAACACGGATAGGGTCCGCGTTCGTTCTGTCGGGTAGGCGCGTGGTCAGCGATGGGTTATCCTGCAGCACGGTCCCAACACCGACGAGAATCGCGTCAACCTCTGCACGAACCTCATGCCCTTTTGAACGCGATGCTTCTGAGGTAATCCACTGCGATTCGGCTGAAGCGGTGGCAATCTTTCCGTCTAGGCTGATTGCGGATTTGAGAATAACAAAGGGGCACTGGGTCGTGATGTACTTGATGAAGACTTCATTAAGTTGCTGTGATTCCTCCTCACAGATGCCCACCCGAACACGTATTCCCGCTTCCTCAAGTTGACGTAATCCCTTGCCAGCAACCTGTGGGTTCGGATCTTTCATCGAAACGCACACATTGGCTAGCTTCGCCCGAATGAGCGACTCGGTGCAGGGCGGCGTCCGTCCCCAATGACAACACGGCTCAAGCGTCACGTACATCGTCGCGCCCTCCGCAAGGTTTTGGGCTTGGTTCAGTGCATGAATCTCTGCGTGAGCATCTCCTGCTCTTTGGTGATAACCTTCGCCAACGATTTGACCATCCCTGACAATCACTGCACCGACCAGCGGATTCGGACTGGTGCGTCCACTTGCCTTCGATGCTAACGCTAAGGCGTGTTCCATAAATTTTCGATCTGTTGTTGACCATTGGCTGTGGTTAGGCATGGAGGTCTCTACCAATCTTCGGCTGGTACCGTAGGATCGCCACCGGGGTTCATTAATTCATACATTATATCACGACCCATTTTACAAAGCAAAAGGAACGAACAAGCATCAGCCAAATTTATCGCACATAACGGGACTCGGAAATGGTATAATTTAAGGAGGGGCCGCCGGTCAATCCACGAAAGCACTCATTCGTTTTGGTTGAAGAAATCTGGTAGTCGCGGATTAAGTAAGGTTGTGTTATCTATCCAAAACTACGATTGCTGTAGCGTTAAAAAATGAAATTACTTGAATCAATGCCACATTCGATTAGAACAAAAACGCGAGAGCTACTCCCCACGGGAGAGGAGGAGCTTATCCGTGTATCCACTGACCTGAATCAGGAAGGAAGGTTTGGGGAACAGTGGGTGGTTGTTACGGATAAACGTCTCCTGATTGTCCCAACGGCGAGGGTTGACGGCGTCATCGAGGTGCCGATTCAAGAGTTGATTCTTGTGCAAACCGAAGCCTTAGTTGGTGGAGGGCACCTCAGTATTGAACGGAAGGGTAAACCAACCATCATAGTTCCTTATTCTAGTTCTCTCGCGGAAAAGTTTTCTGAGGTCGCCCGAGGACTTGAGCAGCTTCGTAAGGAAGAACCATTCTTAATCAACCCACAACTTGAGCGCACACGATGCGGAGAGTGTGGTAGGCTTCTCCCTGAAAAGAACGGAATCTGTCCTAACTGTATCCGGCGGCTTGCCACGTTGCAGCGGATTGCTAGTTATCTAAAGCCTTACAGAGGGCATGCTATCCTGCTAGCAATTGTTTCCCTGATGGAGATGGGTACAACCGTGGTTCCCCCAATGCTGACTCGAGAAATAGTAGATAGTGTCCTAGTGCCAAAAGAGGGCAACACCAATACTATGTCTGAACGGCTAACCCTACTCGGTTTATTAGTCCTCGGTTTGGTTGGTATACGCGTGGTAAACTGGGGACTGCAATGGGCACACGGTTGGACGGTCAGTTGGTTGGGGGCGCGTATCACCGCTGATATCCGAAACCGGCTTTATCAGCAACTTGAATTGCTTTCGCTTCAATTCTACGACCGGCGGCAGGTTGGCGCGGTGATGTCCCGCGTGACGAGAGACGCAGGCAGGTTGCAGGAATTTCTGGTGGAGGGACTACCCTACTTGATCATAAGCGCATTGACGGTTGTCGGCATATTAGGTGTCTTGTTTTGGATGCATTGGCTGTTGGCGCTGCTTGTCTTAATACCTATCCCGTTTATGATGGGCTGGGGCGTTATGTTCTGGAAACGGATGCGGCTTTACTTCAACAAATGGGATCAGGCTTGGTCAGATCTTATGACAACGGTGAGTGAAGTATTATCCGGTATCCGTGTGGTAAAGGCCTTCGCCCAGGAGGCAAAAGAAATAGTCTCATTTGGAGTGAGAAATAAGAAAATCCGGCAACTCGCCATTCGGACGGAGATTAACTGGGAGATTTTCTTCGCCACGACAACCCTCTTGACTAGTTTTGGGATACTGATTGTGTGGCTTCTCGGCGGACGCGAGGTAATCAGAGATACACTGACATTAGGGACACTGTTGACGTTCTATGCCTACATGTGGATGCTCTATGATTCGATAGAGTGGTTTGGAGAAGTAAACAGTTGGATGACACGCGCATTTGCGGGTGCAGAACGCATTTTTGAGGTCATCGACACACCAGCTGAAGCATACAAAGACCCCACTGCACGCTCAATATCCAACATCAAGGGTCATGTTAGGTTCACAGATGTCACGTTTGGTTACGATAAGAGTAAACCTGTACTCCATGAGATTAACCTTGATGTTGTACCCGGTGAGATGGTCGGGCTTGTGGGTAGATCGGGGGTCGGCAAGACGACTACTGTAAACCTGATCTGTCGGTTCTACGATGTAGATCAAGGCATAATTGAGGTTGATGGTGTGCCAATCCAGAAGATCCGCCTTGAGGATTTGCGGAGTCAAATCGGCATCGTGCCGCAGGAACCATTCTTGTTCAGCGGTACTGTTGCAGAGAATATTAGCTATGGCAAACCCGGCGCTAGCTTTGAAGAGATTATGGACGCGGCTATCGCAGCGAATGCTCACAGCTTCATCGTTGCCAAGTCCGATGGCTATGACAGCCAAGTCGGGGAACGTGGCGGCGAGCTATCGGGTGGAGAGAAACAGCGTCTTGCTATCGCTCGCGCGATTCTCCACGACCCCAAAATTCTGATCCTTGATGAAGCAACTTCGTCCGTGGATGTCGAGACGGAGCAGCACATTCAGGACGCCATCGCCCGACTGACTGAAGGACGCACCACCTTCGCCATCGCCCATCGCCTATCCACGCTGCGGAATGCGGATCGGCTGGTCATACTTGAAGGAGGTCGCATTGTTGAGGTGGGAACACATAATGAGCTGATGGAGAAGAGGGGAATTTTTTACGAATTGGTGCAGCTGCAGCAGCAGACTTCAGAGATTATTGCAGTCAAGGCGTAACCGTCCCAGAAGATTGTGGGACTGGATCTCTAAATCCACGTCAAAATGGTGGTTAAAACAAGGAGACAGAAGTGGCGAAATATCGAGGCGCAGTCATAGGACTTGGGTGGATGGGCATGCTCTACGATTTGGCAGAACGTATAGGAGTATGGCACGTTGACGATATCGACCGTCCAACGCCTGAATTAGACATTCACCGCAAATTTTACTATCACAATCGGCATTTATCCAGAAAGTCGATGCCGACTAGCTACGCTGAGGCGCTGTCGGATCGGCCGGAAATAACACTGGTCGCTGCTGCTGAACGCGACCACCACCGGCTCGCAGTATTCGGGGAACGCTACGGTGTGGAAGCCTTATACGCCGACGCGAAGGAGATGTTGCGACAGGAAAAACCGGATATCGTTGCGATTTCTACTAATACCAAGGGACGAGCTGATCTGACCTGTTGCGCCGTGGAGAGCGGTGCAAAAGGCATTGTGACAGAGAAACCGATGGCTTGCACGCTTGAGGAGGCAGATCGGATGGTTAAGGCATGTGCCAATGCCGGTGTGCCTCTCTGTTGTGGGGCTATTTCGACCAGCCATCCCTCGTTTCGAACGGCAAAGGATTTGGTGACAAACGGTGCGATTGGAGAGGTGCTGTCCATTGAGGCAGAATCGGATAAAAATCTGTCCCAGCACCAAAACTGGTCGTATTTTGTCGATAGTAATCCCGCTTGGGTCATCGGTTTGGGGGACCTGCCCAAACGTAAGTCGGGCAGTAACGAATTTCGTGGCCAGGGCATGATGGTTACCGACACAGGGCTTGTTGTGCATTTCAGGAAGGGTGCTCCGGCGGTACGTATCACCGGTACAACGGGTGAACTTTTCCACCCAGAGCACTACTCCGACTGGACGCTGTTTCAGGAGATAGAAACCCCCACTGGACGGTACAAGATAGAAATGCCGTGGCCCGGTGCTAAGATGCAGGTGGGCGGTGGTTCAATCAACGGACTAGCCGATGTTATGGACTGCTTGGCGGGTGAGCTTGACGAACCAAAAAATTCGGGCAGACGGGTCGCTGTCGCGCTAGAAGTCGAGATTGCGATAAAATTATCTTCGGCTCAAGGTGGCCAGCAGATTGACCTGCCTCTAGGGGATCGCTCCCTCGGACTTGAGTACGACTGGCATAGATAGCAAAAGGACCAAGTTTTGATTCTTAGTAGATTGGCGCTTAAAACTGTGTTCATATTCACTGCGATTTGCTGGATTATACCTCCATTGAGTCTTGCCAAGGACGGAAAATGGAGCCAAAAAGCGGATATGCCGACCGCCAGATTTGCACTATCCACCAGTACAGTGGGAGAGAAGATTTATGCCATTGGAGGAAGAGTCGGAAACACGCTTCTATCTAGGACGGAAGAATATAATCCTCTGACAGACAGATGGATTAAGAAAACTGACATGCCTACCCGGCGAGAGGGATTTTCAACGAGTTCGGTGGCTAATCACATTTATGCGATCGGCGGGGGAAACCTTGGCGGGATGTTTGCTGTCGTCGAAGCATACGATTCTACGACGGACAGTTGGACGCGAAAAGCAGATATGCCTACCCCACGATGGGGGCTGTCTAGCAGCGCCGTCAACGGGAAAATCTATGCCATTGGGGGCGATAAAGTTGCGCTGACGACCGTCGAGGTGTACGATCCAACGACGAACACATGGGCGCGAGGAGCGGATATGCCTACGCCAAGGTGGGGGCTGTCAACTGCTGTGGTCAGTGGGAAAATTTACGCCATTGGGGGAACACCAAATGGGCTAGAAAGCCTTGGCACCGTCGAAGTCTACGACCCAGCGACAAATACTTGGGCACCGCGGCAAGGCATGCCCACGCCACGTTGGGGGTTTTCAGCCGCTGCTGTCAGCGGTAAGATTCTTGCCGTTGGAGGAACACAAAACGGCCGTGATGGACTTGGGAACGTGGAAGTCTATGATCCGGTGACAGATACCTGGACGAAGGCGCCGGATATGCCTACCGCAAGAGGAAACCTTGCTACTAGCGCTATCGACGGGAAGGTTTATGCTATCGGAGGCTCGCAGGGATTGCTGCGGCGAGCGCTTTCAACCGTAGAAGCGTATGATACGGGATTACCACCTCAAAGCGTCCAACCGAGACGAAAAATCACTACGATATGGGGCAGGCTGAAAATTGAAAAGTGAAACGAACACGCAACCTATACTTTCTCAGACGCCAATCAAGCCTGACAGGTATTGGTAAGCATCAGCGACGTATCGTGGCAGATTTTCTGGATCTTCGACCTCTAATTCTACAGCAAGTGGTCCGCAGTAGTCGATGGCGCGAAGTTCATGGACTAAGCCCGGCATATCGACTTCCCCGTCTCCAATCGGGACGGATTGAGAACCGAGGTGATCTTTCACATGGACGTTGTAGATTCGGTCGGGATACTTGCGGATAAGCGCTTTCCAGTCCACGCCTGCCACATGAAAATGCCCTGTATCAATTGTGATGCCGATTTGCTCTGTGGTGATATGTTCAAAGATTTCGTCGTAATCCGCTTCATTCTGAAATTGAGATTCCACGTGCGGCTCCAATGCCACTCTCACAGGGACATCAGCGATTGACTGAGCAAGTTTCTCAAGCCCAGCGATTGTGTTTCTCAAACCATCAGTTTGCCGCCTCCCACCTGAGAACACAAGCAGTGGACACTGTAGTTTCACGGCTGCTTGAACGTTGAGCAATAAGTCTGCGATTGAACTCTCTGCTGCGTCGACGGAATCGGTCGAAATTGCTGACGCATAAACCTCCGTCAATCCTTTCAGGCCTACTTCAGCTGCCTGAAGGCGCAGCCCTTCTGTATCCAACCACCGGATAAGCCCAGGTGTCCAAGTAATTGGTCCTGCCAACCCCCAGTAGGCATACCCCGCTTTCGGTGCGTGCTTCAACGTTTCTGAAATTTCATCCAACGGTGGATTGCGTAACGCACAGGTCGTACAAGATAGAATTATTTCGCTCATAAGCTCTCCTTGAATTGATTAGGTTTGTGCTGAAATTCTGATTTTGACTTGCCTGTTCACCTATTTCTGGCGTCGCTGATTTCCGTTGACACCACCCGACAAATCTGTATAATATTCGGCGACAAATATGCTAAAACCACTGAACCAATCTTAATGGAAACAAGGTTAAAACAGCGAAAACATGACACAGGCGAAAGCATTCGCACCCGGCAACCTCTCTTGCGTATTCAAGATCATTCCTCACCTAGAAGCAACCAAGATGCACTCGCTCGGCATGGGGTTTACCATTACAGAAGGCGTTGTTGTAACGGTTGCCCAGCATAGTAGCCAGACCACTGTCCAGTTTAACGGCAGCGAGATTCGTTTCCCTACCGTTGTATCCGTTGTCCAGAAACTGACATCTCAGCCGATGCGGATAGAAATCGATTCGCCCTTACCGCTCGGATGCGGTTTTGGACTAAGTGGAGCAGCTTCGCTCGCTACGACCTACGCACTTAACGCCTTACTAGAATTAGGCAAATCTGAGGAAGAATTGGCGATGACCGCCCATGTGGCGGAAGTGGAAAATCGAACAGGGTTAGGAGATGTATGCGCCCAATACCACGGTGGCTGTCTCGTTAAATTGAAGAGAGGTTATCCCCTTGCTGCGGAGCGACTGCCGATTCCAGCTCAACCCGTCTATTACCGATATTTTAGTTCTATCCAGACGAAAACCATCCTCGAAAGCGCCGAGCGGAGAGAGCGTATCAACAGAGCGGCAGATGAAACATTGCAGGCTTTAGAGATACTCACGAAAGCGGAGTCAGTTGACTTTAACGCCTGTATTCAATTGTCCAAACAATTCTCCCTCAATAGTGGATTATTAGAGGATACGCGCGTGCAAGAAACCATCCGTGAAATCGAGGATGCGGGCGGGATTGCGTCTATGATTATGTTGGGTAATGCAGTGTTTAGCACTCACCCTTTTGAAGGCGCGACCGAAACACAACTCTCTAGTGGTGAAAAAGGCAGGCTATTATGAGCGATGTTCCTGAAAGTCATCCCCGGTATGCATCGTTGAAGCTGAGGGATACAATAGTCGCCGGCGTAGAGAGTGGAGTGACCTCCATCCACGGATTGATGGCACATGGGCGTGGCGAAGCGTTTGACTACCTCATCGGAGAAAAAACACATCCCTTCGCTATGGATGCAATCCGCGCCGGGGCAGCCATCCTGCTGGACGCCGAACATCCCGTAATCTCCGTTAACGGTAATGTTGCGGCACTGGTGCCAGGTGAATTGGTGGCCTTCTCTAATGTCCTCAAAGCCCCGTTGGAGGTGAACATTTTCCACACCTCAAAAGAACGGGAGGTTGCGATACGAGAGCATCTCGAGAAGCATGGGGCGGTTCATGTATTGATGCCTACAACGGAGGCACAACTTTCGTTTATTGATTCAAATCGGAAGTTCGTCCATCCAGAAGGTATCTCTCGTGCCGATGTCGTGTTCGTTCCACTTGAGGATGGCGATCGCTGTGAAGCACTGCAGAAAATGGGTAAAACAGTGATAACGGTTGACCTCAACCCAATGTCGCGGACTGCCCAGGCGGCTGGTGTGACTATTGTGGACAATGTGGTGCGGGCTTTGCCGCTGCTAATTCAGGAGGTTCAAACCTTACAAAACGCCACGCTAACGGAATTAAAGAAAATCATCTCCCAATATACCAACGCCAAGAGCCTGCAAGCCGCAGTCCAATGCATTCGCCGAGAACGGTGACTACGCGGCAGTAACCTCCTCATTCGCGCGTTTGACGAGTGCGTTCATGTAGGCGATGGTATATGCTGTCCCACTTCGATCTCCCACCATAGATGGGATGTGGTCTGGAATCGCAACGCCCTTGAAGTTCACTTCGCGCATCACTTTCATCACTTGGTACATGTCCTGATATCCATTGTCCACAAAGGTCTCGACAAAGTGTGGCAGCGGTTGGTCTACATTTCGGAAATGCACCTTGAAGACCTTGCCCCATTCACCAAAGAAGCGCATGGACTCTAGGACATCCTTACCCATCAACTCGCCCCCCTCTAGCCAGCAGCCAACACAGAGACACATTCCAACGTTGGGACTGTCGGCGATTTCGAGCGCTCGTTTGTAGCCTTCAAAGCTGCTGAAGATACAGCGTGGGATGCCTGCTAGCTTTGGCACGGGTGGGTCATCAGGATGGATGCCTATCATCACTCCGGCTTCTTCCGCGACAGGAGCGGCTTCCTTGATGAAATGGGTGTAGTTGTCCCAAATTTCCTGTTCCGAATATTCGCGTCCGTGTGAGAGCGGCATCCGATAACTTTTGTCTCGCCAGTGTCCTTCTTCCGCTTTATCGAGGTCAAATCCCCTTGCGCTGGCACCACCACGGGTTGTTTCACGCTCCGTGCTCCAGATCCCATTTCCCATGTGAGCATAGGTGGTATATGGAATTCCGGCGCGACCAAGATCGCGGATATAGCGCTTGTACTGCTCGATCTTCGTATCGCGGTTGGGTAGGTTCAACACAATTGCATCCTGATTATGGACATCACTATTGCCGAAACCGTAAATCTTTAATCCGGCGTTCTCGAAAATCTCGCGGCGACTCATGAAATAGTCGTAATTGGCGTGTTCCCCATCTGTCCAGAGTACTACATATTCGACCCCCATCTGCTGGGTGAATTGTAGATCCTCCTCAGTTGGTTCTGGGGACATCTGTGCTGTTACTTTGATACCCGGCTCGATATTGTCCATTGGGTGTTTTGCCATGATTACATTCTCCTATAGTTGGAATCTAAAGTGAAAAACTGTCGGTGCGCTATTTTAGCAGAACGCGTAAACAGCGTCAACACAGATTGAAATTTTCGTTGGTGCCTTCAATCAAGATCCTAGAGAGGTACCAAACGCAACGCATTTTCATAGAAAATTTTCTTCCCTACCTCATCAGGCAGTTCAAGCCCTTGTAAAAACAGTTGGAGCGCCTGACCATGTTGATCGCGACCAAAAAGTAGGCGATCTGCATTATGGGTGAGAAATTCGCGCGCGTGGCCTATATCCCGCTGCAATGCGCCTAGTCCGGATCCAGCCGACAGGTCTGCGTAGAGGTTAGGGTAAATATCGAGAAGTCGTTGTACTTGACCACTAGGTGTAATCGGCCCACGCGGATATGTCGCTGGATCGCTGTCGGCATCGCCACTGATATATCGCCAGAAGCCGGGGGCATGACCAATGAAAGTCGTTTCCGGGCAGGCTTGCAAAGTGCGTTCTAGCGGAGCCGCGCCACCGCCATACCAGTAGGTTTGGTAAACCTGCCCACCGTTCTCGTTTGGCAGATAGGGAACATCCATATGTAGCACTACCGGGCACTTGAGTTCGCCGGCTCTGCGGAATAGTTCCAATGCACGTGGGTCATCCAATAACATTCGGTAGCTCCACTCTCCACAGACCCGCACCCCGTGCATGTGATAGGCGGCTTCGAAAAGCGCAGGGGCATCTCCCTCCGAGGGGCAGGGACAATATCCGGCAATAAAACGATCCGGATATGTATCTCGCGCTCCTAGTAGTTCCTCCAACGTAGCACCCGCATGCGTCCCGTCCGGTCGGACATTGCAGGGATTAAAAGCATGACAGCTGCCCGGCGCATCCTCCGCCGGTGGATGATACCAAGTTAGAAGCCAAGTTACGTCGATTCCGAATTCATCCATTTCGGCAATGACGCCAGCAGGATTGCGCCCGTGATAGTATGCGTGCTGGTGTGAGTCGATAATCATATTTTCCTCCGTCTACACTGGTTTAAGGTGGGAATGACATAAATACTTATATTGCGTCATTTTTTTTATTGTTCTAAAGAATAACCTATGTTAAGATGGTAACATAGTTGGCGTAAACTACCACCAAATTTTCCCACCGGTCCCTATTTCCATGGCGATTGGTCTTTTTAGGAAACAATCATGAGAATACTGATCCACTTTGCCTTCGACGTAGCGCAGATCGAAACCTTCCAACAGATTGCACACAAATACGGCGACCACGAAGTCTGTCACGCCACCAACGAAGAGGAAGCCCTCCAATTTGCCCCCGATACGGAGGTCATATTGGGGCTTTTTCTGCCCTCCGTGTGTGCGGTGGCTCCGAACCTACGCTGGATCCAATCCAACAGCGCAGGCATGGACAACTTTCTGTTTCCGGAAATCATCAAGAGAGATGATGTGACAGTTACCAACATGGCAGGGCTCTACGCAAGCCAAGGCGGCGAACACGCCTGGGCGTTGCTTTTGTCTCTTGCGCGAGGCATCCCACACGTCATGGGGAGTGATGGACGTCGTGCGTGGCAGATGCCAGCGGTTGAACTGACAGGCAGTACGCTTGGTATAATCGGTTTGGGCGGCTTTGGTATGGAGATGGTGCAGCGGGCTCGCGGTTACGATATGACAATCTTGGCTGTAGACCCGGTACGCCAGGACAAGCCGGACGAGGTCGCTGAGCTAAAATCTGCAACGCGGGAAAATCTGCACGAGTTACTTAGGCGTTCGGACGCGGTTCTCCTCGCTTGCCCCAAAACCCCGGAGACCTATCATCTGATTGGAAGCGTAGAACTCGCTGCTATGAAACAGACTGCCTACCTAGTCAACGTCACTCGCGGCGGTATTATTGACGAAGATGCCCTCGTTGACGCACTAAAGAATGGCGAAATTGCCGGTGCTGGCTTAGACGTGACAGAAATTGAACCACCCCCGCCGGAGAGTCCACTCTGGGATGCTCCTAATCTTATTATCACACCGCACAGGGCCGGTTCCTCGCAACATCGTCCGCGCAAAACTTTCGAATTTTTCTGCGAAAACTTGGAACGCTACCTGAAGGGGGAACCGCTGCGGAACGTTGTCGGTAAGAGACGTGGGTTCTAATTGTGGCTTATTTTAACAGGACCTCTTAAAGGCGGATCAATATCCATTCAGAGAAGTTGTTGTATCCTGTTTCCTTTTGACAGCGTTGCGATACGGTGCTATAATCGCAGCTATCAATTATGTTCTCATCCATGGAAACAAACGCATCGAACCAAAAGACTGGAGGTTACAATATGAAAGGGCAAAAAATCTTTTGTCCATCACCGGTGGTTCAAGGGTTAGTTATACTGGTTTTTGTGCTAGGGTGTGGCCTTAATGCCTTTGCACAAGAAGCAACAACAACCGAAGATACCCGATTGTTTGACACCGCCAAAATATGGATTTTCCTCGCCGTGCTCCTGTACTCAGCCACAGTAGTCTATTGTATCTACCATGCTCGAAGTGGGAAGGAACTGTTTATCCGTCGTATTCCCGGACTTGAAGCGGTAGATGAGGCAATTGGTCGAGCGACGGAGATGGGACGTTCGATTATGTACATCCTTGGCTTGGGAGGTGTCAGCAACGTTGCAACCATCGCGAGTATGAACATCCTCAGCCAAGTGGCACAGAAGACCGCGGATTATGAAACGCCGCTGCGAGTCCCGTGCAATGATCCTATTGTAATGAATGTAGTTCGGGAGATGGTGCGAACCGCTTATCTCAATGAAGGACGACCTGATGCCTATAATGAGGAGAACATCTTCTTCCTCACAGAAAGTCAATTCGCTTATGCTGCGGGTGTTGATGGAATGATGGTTCGGGAAGAGCCGGCGGCAGTTTTCCTGCAAGGTTCGTTTTTTGCTGAATCGTTGATTTTGGCGGAAACCGGCAATTCCATCGGGGCAATCCAGATCGCCGGAACCGACAAGGAGCACCAACTACCGTTCTTCATCGCCGCGTGTGACTATACACTGATTGGTGAAGAACTATACGCAGCTAGCGCGTACCTGTCTCGAGAACCGATGCTGCTCGGTAGTCTCAAGGGGCAAGATTACGGCAAGGTGATGATTTTTGGTGCTATCGTGATTGGCGTCATTCTCGAACTTTTCGGGATTACTTGGATGACGACCTTCTTCCAGCGAGTTAAGTAGCGTTTTACGTTTCAGGCTTCAGGAGGTGTTATGAGACGACAAGTTCCGTTAATCCTTTGTTTCGCATTTGGTATTGTGATGGCACTTACCGAATTTAGCCCGCACCCATTTTCTCAAGGGCTCAACAAGGAGGTCATCGATTGGGCATTGGTTATCGGTCCATTCGCACTTGTACTAGCTATCGCAACCTTGATACAGACCCACTGGGTCCGCATCCGTCGGCGCAGTGAATATTGGCAATATAGCTTTCTGGTCTTCATTGGAATGATCGTTATGGTTGCGATTGGCATTCCGTTTGGCCAAAGGCATCCGGCTTTTGTGTGGCTGTTTGAAAACGTGCAAGTGCCAATGGATGCAACGATGTTTTCACTTCTCGCATTTTTTATCGCCTCTGCTGCCTATCGTGCTTTTCGGGCCCGCACCCTTGAGGCGACCCTGCTACTTGCTGCGGCACTAGTTGTCATGGTTGGGAATGCCCCCGTTGGGGATCTCATCTGGAACACGATAATGCCATTTGGAGAGAACTTGCCTTCTGCAGCGCGGCAGTGGATTTTAGATAATCCGAATCTCTCCGCACGACGGGGTATTATTCTTGGCATCAGCCTCGGTGTGATTTCTCAGTCAATTCGTATCATCTTGGGTATTGAACGTTCATATCTCGGAGGCGTAGAAGGAGATTAAAAAATGATCGAAAAACTAATGAACATAGATCGGCGAATTGTCTTCATTTTGGTTGCATTGGCGGTAATTATTCCTTCCTTGCTGTCAGTCAGTTTTCCTATCACTGTTTCACAACCGACGCGTAGTACCTACGACTATATTGAAGCGCTGCCCGCCGGTTCAACCCTCATGATTGGATTTAACTACGGCCCCTCGTCGTTAGCGGAACTCCACCCGATGGCAAAAGCGGTGATACACCACTGTTTTCGGAACAAGATTCGGATTATTGGCATGACGCTTCTGGCGGAAGGGGCAACGTTGGGAGATGGAATGTTGTCGGAGACCGCCGCCGAAGCGGGAGCGGTTTATGGTGAAGATTACGTCTATTTGGGCTTTCGGCCGGGCGCAACGCAGGTGCTTCTAGGAATGGGTACGGCAATCGATTCCGTTTTTGAAGCCGATTATGCCGAAACCCAACTCGCGGAAATTCCCATGATGACGGATATCAAAAATTATGATCAGGTTGATCTGGTTCTCGACCTAGCATCGGGCAGCTCCACGGAATGGTGGATTGTTTATACAAACACAAGGTATAACCAGCAGATAGCCGCGGGTGTGACTGGGGTGATTGTGTCGCAGATGTACCCGTACTTACAGACAAAGCAGCTGATCGGTTTGATGCCCGGCCTCTTAGGCGCTGCAGAGTATGAAAAGCTAATTGGGAAACCCGCAAAAGGGACCGAAGGCATGAGCATCCAATCCTTCGCACATCTACTGGTTGTCGGGCTTGTGATTCTAGGTAATATCGCCTTCTTTATCCAACGGCGTCAAGCTGAATAAAACAGGAGGTTTCATACATGGCGGAATTGATTGGTACCTGGGTGGCTGCACTACTTACACTCTGCATCTTTAGTTTTCTGTATCGAGATAATCCGTTTTACCGATTTGCGGAACACCTGTTTGTGGGGGTCTCGGTGGGCTACGGTATTGTGCTTACAATCCACCAAGGTTTTATACCGTTCGCGTGGAAGCCCATTGCACAAGCTGTCACGCAGCAGCAGTGGGTTGGCTTGTTGAGGCTTATTCCAATCGGTATTGGCGCGTTATTCTTTACACGTCTTGCCCCGACACACGGGTGGTTAATTCGGTATCCAATTGCTATCCTCATCGGGGTAGGATCCGGTTTAGCAATTCCAAATGTAATGCGAGCTGACATCTTTCAGCAGGTGCATGGGACGTTGGCTCCATTTGCACAGATTCATGCGGGCGAGTTAGGTCCGTTTCAAATCTTTGGTGTCATTCTTATGCTTATCGGTGTGATGTCAACGTTGACCTACTTCTTCTTTTCTGTGGAGCATCGGGGCGTGGTTGGCGGCGTTTCAAAGATTGGTATTGTCTTTCTGATGATTGGCTTCGGTTCAGCATTTGGTAACACGGTGATGGGTCGTGTATCTCTGCTCATTCAACGGGTTGACTTCCTACTAGCCGATTGGTTACATCTGATTTAGCCTCTGAGGGACGGCATGTGGCATAAGAGGAGACAATAATGGGCATCAGAGCAGGTATTGTTGGACTCCAGAGTGTTTATTGGCCCCATGCCTTCGCGAATTGTCTGAGCAGTATTTCCAACGCCGAACTAGTGGCGTGCGCAGATTTGGACTATGATTCAAACCTGATTTCTACCTCCCTCGGGAAAACACCAGCAGAATTTGCTGAAGCGTATGGTCTCCAAGTGTATCATGACCCGGTCGAGATGATTCAAGAGAAGGAGTTGGATGCGGTTTGTATCTGTGCCAAGAACACCGAAGCGGTTCGTCTTGTCGAACAGGTTGCCCCTTTGGGTGTGGCTATCTACATCGCCAAGCCGATGGCGACTAGCGTCGATGCAGCGGAACGTATCGTAAAAGCGGTGCGGGAGCACGGAGTGATTGCCACCTCCGGCACAACGGAGCGCTTCGACGGGGGTATCCGCGAAGCATATCAGCGTTTCAAAAACGGGGCGATTGGCGAACTGATTTCGATTCGGGCGTTGCATCAACACGGAAACATAAATAGTTTTCCAAAGGATGATTGGTATTGGGAGGAAGCAGAAGGGGGACCAGAACTGTCTCTGATTTGGTATGCTGCCGATGTGATTAGATGGTTCGCAGGTTCAGAAGTAACAAGGGTTTATGCAGAATATGACAATTACCTTTCAGATCGCTCACCCTTTATGGACAATGGTAAGATTATCCTACGATTTGAGAATCGGGTCATGGGTTCGATTGACATCTATTTTTCCGTTGACGGTTTTAGGCTGCCCGCTTATGAGGTTGAGTTAGTCGGTACAACAGGTGCGATTCGGACGCAGCAAAGCGTGTATGAAGGAACGCTTTTCACAAAAGAGGGGGTCAGTAATTTTTACCGAATCCAAAATAACAACCTACTCGACGAAATGACCCATTGGGTGGAATGTTGCCAGAACAAAACAGACCCGGATTTGACCATTGAGGATGCCCAGCACGTGATTGAGTTATGTCTCGCCTGTCGCCAGTCTGCACAGGCGCATACGCCGGTTGCCCTACCCCTTAATTAATGGAGAATCAATCATGAGTCCGATATTTCACATCGATGCGCCGTCGCAAGAAAATCTTGAGGATTTTCATAGGGACGGCTACGTTGCGATACCCGAAGTTTTTACGGAGGAAGCGCTTTCGGCATTGACTGATGAGGTGCTCAACCTGGCTGGTGCCCGTGAATATCTCCGCACTTTGGAGGACCAAGACGGCAAGCCGAGCGATCCAACCGTATACTTCGTCAGACCGTGGAATGACAGGGGACCGTGGGCGGATCGACTGATCGACGCACCGCTTGTTACGGCGCTGCTCCAGGCGACTATCGGTCCCGATTATCACTTTTGCCATTCCGCGATGAACATCGCCCCTCGCGGCGTAGGACGGCTCGGTTTCCACCAAGACCACCACCATTGGCGCCATGAGAACCCGATAAACCTTGCCGAAAGGGATAAATGGTACATTCAGATACTCTACTACCCTAATGGGTTCACACGGGGCGACAGAAGCCTCTCAGTTATCCCGGGGAGTCATCGGGTTCCACCAACGGCGGATGTTACACAGGAAAGGCTTCTAGCGGGAGAATTTGACGAGGTTGCGGGTCGTAAACTTGCGGTGCGACACCTAGAACTTCCGCCGGGAAGCATGGTTTATCTTAACGCTCGGATGTTTCACGGTGTTGAACCGAAGTCGCTGGACTCCCCGCAGGCGTATCGACTTTTCCTAATCGACATTTTCAAGGAGATAGGACCACCACATCGCTACACCCAAGAAATTCCGGCGGAATGGATTGAACGCGCAGATCCCGCGCGTAAAAAGATGTTCTTGCGTGAAGCCTATACGCCAGAGTGTTGGCTCAGCTGATTCTGAGGAGAGGACCAAGAATTACATTTCTGCCACGGTGAAGAAATCGATGGACTCTAATTCCGCTTTTAACTCCTCTCGCTTCTCCACAGCGAATGGAAGTTGAGGCAGCCGCGGTTTCCCACAGTCGAAGCCCAACATGCACATCACCTCTTTGATCGCACCAAAGAAACCGAAGGAAAACAGCACACGGGTTATTTTATTGGCATACACTTGGAGTTCCTGCGCCTTAGCGATATTCCCGTTTCCGTAGTTGTTGTGTATCTCACGATAGATTCCGGGGTTATAATTGAGGGTTGAACCGATATTGCCGCACGCGCCCTGCATCGCAGCGTAAATACACTGCTCATCCATACCCGAAAAAATCCTCCAGTTATCTCTTCGCAGCTCTACAATCTCTCTAAATTCGTACATATTGGGTCCCGTGTACTTCGCACCGGCAACGGTCGGTATATCCATCAACCGCCGCATCAGCGCGACGGCGTCGGTGGGGCCACCGAATATGTACGTAAGCAGCGGTATTTCAGGTGCAGCAGCTCCAACTCGCTCGAAGTAAGTATAGAGACTTTCACTGTTCTGAAACATCGGTGGGATAACGCTGCTTATTCCCGCAGCTCCTGCCTCTTGTGCGTGTTGTGCTAACTGGACCGCATCACCGACAATCATGCTACCAACATGCGCAATGACAGGTGTGCGCCCATCTACTTGGTCAACCACGGTTTCAGTGACCAACTTTCGTTCTTCTGGCACCATGAATAGCCCTTCTCCGGTGCCTCCGCAGACGTAAAATCCTCCTACCCCTTTATCTAGCAAATACTCTACTAGCTCTTGTAACACCGGTACATTCACTTTATCTTCGGCAGTGAAAGGTGTGACCAAAGCGGGCCATGCACCACAAAAATTGAACATGAATTTCCTCCGCTATTTACGTTGATCTAGATGGAAATTAACCTATGAAGCCGCAATCGCGATTAATCTGTCCGGTGCATCGTTACCCCTCTGGGCTTCTCAAGGGCATCAATCCAAAGCCGGGACCATTCGTCATAATCGCGCAAAACACTCGCAGGATTGCTTGGAGAGCGTACTATGAATTCTGGGTAAGCTGTTCTGCCCGTGTGATGTCCCGTGGTCTGGTAGCGCAGATCCAGGGACCACCGGCATTTGTCCGAGACGTTGGGAACTGAACGGTGTGGCGTGAATTTATTCAATAGAACGACATCACCTTTGGAACACACGAGATCCATCGGTTCGACTGACGGTAGCACTTCAGGGCGGATCGTAACAGTCGCGGCTTCTTCTTTGAAGTGACTCAGATAACCAAGATCAAACACGCCGGGAAGCGCCTGCATACATCCCCTTTCGATCGTTGCATCTCCCAGAGGCAGCCAACAAGTTACGATGTTTGAAACTTCAGCCTCGGGCATCATCACGCCGGCATCTTGGTGCCAAGGAACGACGTGGAATGATGGCCCAGTGTGTCCATCGTATGCTGTCGGCGGTTTAGTCCGCGCATGTTGAATAGGATTACAGGTGATTTCTGGACCGACGAGTGATTCTACTGTATCAAGCAGATGCTTATTGTGCAGAAACTGAAACATCGCTTGACCGCGAGATATACTGATGTCGAGTCCATCACCCACCTCTTTGCACTGTTTATAGAGGAGCCCAAAGCGTATCTCGAAGGGAGCATCAGGATACGGTTCCTGAATTTTCCCCACAGTGTGTAGCTCACACGCACGTCTATCAACCCAAGCCTCAAGTTCGGCAATCACAGGATCTAACCCGGGTTCAGGTACGGCATTCTTGACGATTAATACCCCTTGAGTTCTGAATTCTTCAATTTGTTCACGTGTCAATTTCATCTGTCCGTTCCTTATTTCTTGTTGACGTAAACCAGAACTGTTAGAGGTCTGCATCGAATTAAAGCAGAACCAATAAGATATCAAGATGGTCTTTGTGTTGTCGATCGCACGTTCAAAATGCTTGGCCAAGTTGCAGGTAAAGGATGGGCTTAAATTCTTCCATTACCGGTAGCCCAATATCGACGCGGGCAGGTCCAAGTGGAGTATCTAACCGTACACCTGACCCTATTGCTATACGTGGAAGGTCTCCCTGGATATCCGAAAATTTATCCCATACATTACCTGTATCCAAAAATAGCGCACCACCGATGAACCTATAGATTGGAAAACGGAGTTCCGTGTTCAGAATGAATAACACATCCCCACGATGATTGCCGAATTCATCTTCCGGTCCAAGGCTCCGCTCCGGGTATCCCCTAACCGTATTTGATCCGCCGGCATAGAAACGCTCAAAGGAGATAATTTGCCGGTCACGGTTTCCTCTCAACCCTTTTTCATACCCAAGGCGAATTGCGCTGGCAAGGACAGCATCTCCCCAAAACTGCCAATAGTAGCGATGATCGGTTGTAAATTTGAAGAAACTGGTTTGCCCTTTGAGAAATCCACCGGCATACTCAATCGCAGCTTCATTAAACCAGCCGTTCTTGGGGTTCAGGAAATGATCTCGGCTGTCTCGATGGAATTCGATACCGAGACTACTCACCGTAGTCTGAATTTTAGGCGGGTCTTCACGATCGCGTAGATCTTGAGATTTGTACTGTACTGCAAGATTGCTGTATTGTCCAAGCCGTTTGGCAAGGTTTGCCGTTCCACCTCGCGCCCGTATATCTTCGTATTCCTCCAGATTATCGTTGAACAGACGGAATGTCCCTATTGTGGGTCCAATCAGTTTATCGAGGGGTGCCAGTTTGAACCACGGTTCAATCAACGTTATCTCATACAGATTACCTCTTGTCCCCCGACTAACTTTCCCACTAATTTTCATGTTACGTTTGAACAGGTTGTTGTGGGCAAGTCCTAATGTTCCACGAATACCCTCAGAGGAGATATATCCCCCGCTGACGCTGATTGCTCCTGGTTTTCGTACCTCAACGTTTACGTCAACATCAATAATTTCCGTATTTTCCTCATATCGGTCGGGCACCTTAATTTCGACCTCGGTAAAGAGACCGGTAGTCGATAAACATCGTCGAGATTCTGCAAATAAACGCTCCTCGTTAAACACTGCTCCTTCAACCAAACTGAGATTTTCAAATTCGCGCTGCAAAACATGCAGTTTGATTTTCCCATCCCCATCGAATTTGAATTTGCCAAACTTGGCTTGAACCCCCTCAGAAATCTGATAGGTGAGCGTGCGGCTTTCTGGATTATAGTGATGGCTGATATGTGCATAGATATATCCCTCCTGACTGTAGAGGGATTCGAGATAGCGCTCATCATCGCTCGTTATATCATCGCTGTAATGTTTCCCAGCTTGCGCGTCTAGTTTTGTGTATAATTCAGTCGTTTCAAAGATTGTCGCGCCTTCGATTGCAACCTGGTCTACGATTTTCTGTTCCCCTTCGTTAATTTTTATATGCAAAATGAGCTTATTATCTTTATCGATCTCCGGGGCATCACTCGCGACCCGAACATCTGGATAACCACGGTTCTTGTAAAAGAGTTCCAGTGCATGCTTGTCTATTTCAAGTGTTGCTGGGTTATAAATACCTTTGGAGAATAGCCATCCAAATCCGGGGACTACAAATCGACTGCGAGGCTGGGTTTCCATCAGATCTAGCAAGACTGTATCTGAAAATTCCGTATTCCCATCGAAATTTATATTCCGAATTCGCGGGGCTTGTCCCAATTGAATCTCGAAATAGATAACTTCTTCTTGTCCCGATATTCTTTCAACCTTGTGGCTCACTATCGGTTCGTAATACCCTTTCCCTTGATAGATTTGAAGAATTTGTTGTTCTGTACTTTTAAGAATCGTCTCCGAAAAACTATCCCGTTTGAACAGACCCAGAGTTTCCTCAAGCTCCGATTCGTCAATACCGTCGCCAATAAATTCGATTCTGATCTTTTTCCCCTCGATAATTTTGTAATTAAGGATAATTGTACCAGTTGAGTCATTGTAGACTGGGTCGGGTATGACTTTTACAGTCAAATACTCATTTTTCCGATATAACTCTCGAAGGCGATTGGTATCGGCATCAACGGATTGCTTGCGGTAGATTTCACCTTTTTTGCTTTTAGTGTTTTTTTCTAACTTCTCAATATCAATTGATTTGACACCCTCAAACCGGATGGCCTGAATAAGCGCTTGGTTACCCTCGTAGATATTATATGACAAATCCATCTGATGTGAGGAGTCGGGATTAGGAGAGGCGCTCAGACGAATTTCTGTCTGAAAATATCCGTAATCTTTGTATAAATCAAGAATTCTACGCCGATCATCTTCTGCGATCTCCATGGAATATTCCTTTTTTGGGTGAGAGACCACTACGCCTAGGAGCAGATCATCGCTTAGACTGTTCCCCTTAAACGCAATTTTTCCAATTCGTACCTTGCTAGTGAGATCGAACGTCAATCGGACCCCATCTTGTATAGGCATCTCGATTGCTGTAACCTGAGAAAAGAGACCAGTTGTATATATCCCTTCAATGCTTTTGCGGATTTGATAAGGCGACGCGGTATTTCCAATTTGGACCCGCGTCTTACGCGTCACATCCGCATACAGCGAACCTGAATTGAGGATTGCACCATCTAGCCTGTACTGGATTTCAACAACGGGGAGACTCCCAGATCGGCTCCAAGCGGAGTTGAGGGCAACAGCGGAGAAGATAAGCATCACATGAAACGCTACCGGAAAAAGGCAGGACATGAAAGATGGATTAGAGGGAAGTTGATTCGGTGGTTTATGAATTCGCTGATCTGTTCGTGTATCCATTCGTAGATCTCCACCTCCTTCCGTTCCTCGCAACTCAGTCAGTACGGTAGGATTGACGCCATGGAATTTGGTTTTTCAACGATTCCGGAACAACGGGATTGTAGGCAGATTTTGGAACGGTGGATTACAGATTACGCTTTTCATTATTGAGGCAGACGACACGCTTGAGGCTATCGATTAAAGAAACAACACTTCAGTGAACGCGATCAACTGCCGTAAATTTCTGCAAAAGACTGATCAGGTATTCAACTTACACTAAACGGGGCAACAGAGACTGTGATTCAGATTTGACAACTGTTATTTCTCACTCAACTTGGGCAAGGAGCCGTCTCAACTCTCCTTTAACTATCTCATGTGTCTCAGTTTGTTTTAGGTATTGATCAAGTTCGTATACCAATTGTGGATTGACCAATGCGGTCACCTTAATTTGGTTCATCAGCGGTTCTTTTCGAAGCAGTTGAACAATGCGTAGTCGATCTTCTGCGTTCCCAATTTCACCCGAAATCAGTGCTTTAATGAGCTGGGGGGTCAACCCCTTTGTCAACTTCTTCTGGGCATGGATTCGCAGTGCTTCCGAAGATGCCTGTTTTGCAGCGTTATCTGCTGTGCCTGTGAGGACGCTGGTGAGGGCTGCGACCGCTTGTGCATCCGGCTGCCTTTGAAATGCTTGCGCTGCATAGGTAACGACCTGATCATCGGTGTCTTTAAGCACTTTAAGGAGTTGCCCAACCGGGTAATTGCTAAGGTGTGTCATCGCCCGTGCAGAGGCACGACGTACATTCACATCATCGTCAGTCAATCCCTTAATGATTGCCGTTGCATATTCATGCTTTCCGAGCCTATAGAGCGTGACACTTATTTCCATCTGCAGTCCGGCATCATCGGTATCGTTGCGAGTTGTCTCCAGATCGTCAAGTCCCTGCGGTTCGCCGATCCGTCCGATAAGGCGTACGAGCGCAACTTTGACCTCTGTGGTTATGTCAGCGTTCTGAATAGCGTCAACCATTAAGCTAATACCACCACTTCCAATTTGATACATCATCTCTACGATGTCGCCATGTAGGTTTAGAAAATCAGCCTGACCTAGGGCAGCGATCAGGACAGGAAGCGCGTCTACACCTTTGTCTACCACGACTTGCATCGCATCTTTCTGGAGGCGAGAACGCCTAACCAAAATTTGGAGGAGGTACTCGATTTCCTCATTTCCTAGCGCAGCTAACCGCTGTGTCCGTTCGCTCTTGAACTCAGCTTCCAGTCCTTGTACCTGTGCGGCTTCTGTTGAGAGACCGTGCGTGTATGCGAGAACTAACAAAGCGTGAGCCGGAGCCTTGTCTAGCTCATCTATTTCCGCTTTCTTCAGATGCTTAATCGCATCAACTGCTAGCCCTGAATTTAGCAGTTGTTGCCGTCCAACTTTCAAATGGTCAATTTTCTGTTTTGGTTCGCATCCAATTAGCAAGATTAATAGTATTAGTCCTGCCCAAAGCGCCGTTCTTAGTGTAGTGACGAATTTCTGCATGGTTCCCGAGAAATCCTTTGCACGGTTCAAGATGGCAGAATCTGCTTGAGGAATAGCAGGTATGGTTGTTACATGTTTCTTCATAAAGTTTTGTTCTCCTGATTTTTTTTGATTTCTTTAGGGTGATGGTTTCGCACTGACATCACCATCTAGCCTATAGATAGTGGGACGCCAAAGATGCGATCAAACATTCAAAGACCAGGCATAAGAAAACGTCATTGTAACAGCGAGATGTTACGAGATTATGGCAATTCTGTTAGGTTTTTGTATCATGGGTGTCTATCACCAACCATTTTGCAGAGTGCATTTTGCGTTGTGATGCAACCAGTACGATAAGAGTTGGACACATCTAAAATCGCCGTTCTAGCTTGAGGTCTATGCCGTATTTTCCACGCTCATTCCGTTCTCCTTTGATATAAATGTGTCGATCAATCTGATATTCAACCTCAATGCGAGGTTCTGTGTGAAGTTGAAAGGTAGATGAGTAGGTCAACGAAAGGTGTTCCGAGAGTTCCTTCGTCAAAAGAAATCGCGACTGTTCAAAATTGTCCGGACTCACGTCGAAATGAGTTTTGCTAAAGCCGGTTGCTTTTGCAAGTGTTCTACCTAAAATCCCTTGAACGAAATCGGCTGGCGTATAGCCTTCAGAGTCGAGCGGATTCGCGCCACCGAAAGTTAAAATAGACAGGATTTGCTGTTGAGTCAGGTCGTAATGTTCGCCGGTGCCTTTTCTGAGAACCTCCGCTCGAAACTCCGGATTATGTTTATCCCTAAGATAACCATTAAAATGCATTTCAACTCTGAGGTCCCTCGTATGGACTTCCCCGTCTGTAGTTGGAACCTGGACGGTCCGAATTGGTTCGATCGTCTCGGCGGTAATTTGATACGACGGGTTAAATTCTAGCGCATTTTTGTTTTCTACATACGACCCCTCTCTAATCTCGAATTTGTGAGCACCGGAGAGAGATAATTCACCTTCTAACAGATCCACCCTCCCGCTAAAAATCGGTTTCTGAATGGGGCCGACGAGTTCACCGTTGATAGATGTTTCGATTTCAATTTCTCCGATATATGTGACAACCTCTCCCAGATTTGATTCTACCCAAAAGTTGTTCGGAGCGATGACATCAAGATCTAGCTGAAGATCGCGCACGATGGGATAATCAAACCAGACTTCAAACTGCACCTCGGCCGTCTTATCAAGCAGATCCTGAACCAACTGCCTCCAGTCTTGCTCGTATAGCCCCCTCTTGACACGAATCGAACCCCTTAACGGTGGAAGTTGAAGATTTCCATCTGTCGTGATATTTCCTCTCATTTGTAAATTGATCCGCTGACACTCAACTTCGTAAAGTCCCGGTTTCCTAAACGTGGTTCCCTCACTCAATTCAGCGACGAGATCTATATGGCGTACATCGAACCAGTTAGACTGTATCATACCGCTAATCTCAAAGGTGCCACCATTCAGATCACCTGTTATACGTTGGATGCTCACACCTTTCTCAGTCAAATTGAGATGCGCTGTTCCATTTGCCAAACTGATATGTGATTTCGGCAGTTCAAACGCAACCCCTCTCAAATTTGCGGATCCTTTAAGCATCGGTGAATCAAATTGACCGCCAAGCGTAGCATTAACGACACCCGTGCCTTGGGTAAAAGCAAACTGGGGAAAAATAAGGGATAGGAATTCTGAATCTTCGATGGCTATATCTAATCCGCCCTCAATATCTTCTGGCAACGGTTCTGCTTTGAATTCTACTAGAGATAGATAAAATGGAATTAACACGGACAGCGTAGCGCGATTTTTCCCAATAGACACCTGGGCATCACTGCCTTGCCTACCACTAACTCGAATCTTTCGATTTTCGTATGTGATATTACCGGTAAATTGATCAACCTCTGCCTGGTTTATCCGTAGTTCCGGAGTTTCCCAAGCGAAGGAGATTTTCGGGTCCGCATCCGTTCCACGTATATCAAGCGAAGCGTTGAGGGAGCCCCGTACAGCGTAAGCTGCAGGGAGGAACCCCGAAATGAATCCGAGATCCAGATTCTGCATTTCAACATGAAAGAGTAATTTTTTTCCAAGCTCCCAACTTCCAAATCCCATCACTCGAAGGCGTTTTGCATCGCCTACCGTTAACTCTTGGTCTTCCAGACTAAATCCTTCTTCCAAGCTGAGTTTCTGGTTTGCCAGCTTGATTTCAATTGGTCTAGGGTTCCGGATCTTATAGTCTAAGCCTTCGATCAGAATATTCTGGATATTTAGCTGGCCCGTTACATATTTAATCACATTTGGTGGATTGAATGGCTTGATGAATTGCGGGATCCACGCGGTTTTGCCGGGGATGACGAACTGGTTTATCGGGATTTTTAAACTAGCTTCCGCCGTAATATATCCGTCCAACACTTCAGCCGGTATCGCCTCTGTCCCAATTACTTCCGGAGGTAAGAACCCGGACACGGTAGGATTAAGTAACCGTGACTGATCTCCAACAAAGTCGGCAATTCTCGCTTTATGTGCTGTGAACCGGCTAATCTCAAAATCAGTTGCGATGATACCCGCCAACGCGCAATTGATTTCCGTTGTATATTCTCCTTGACCGACCTGAAAACTGAGCGTGCTGATACGGATTTGCCCTCTATCCGCCTGTAACTCAAACGTCCCGTTTGAAATAGGTGTATCAAAGTTTGCGAACTTCACCGTGCCCTGTTGAGCCGAAAATGTACCCTGCGGATAAGGCGACGCGGTTGTACCTTGTATTCTGAGATCTATGTCAGCAACCCCATTGGTGTGTTCAATCACCGGATGGAGCAGTAAGCCTAGGGGCGCCAATGAAATCTGTTGTCCTTGGAGTTTCAAGTCAATGGGCAGATCTAGGAATCGGTCCTTAAGGGGTAGCGGCTGAAAGGCAAGATCAATTGGAATTGTGCCAGACATTTCCAACTGCTTGTCTACCCCAGCGATGCGCTGCGTATTGTAGATGGAAAGCAATTTTTCTTTATAATTAGCTCTTCCACTGTCTTTAAGGTTGGCATTTCCAACGTAACCATCCGACTCCCATTCTGCGGTTATAATTGGATTCGTAAGATTACCACGGACACGGATTTGGCTTGTAAGGAAACCATCAAACTTGAGAAAAGATCGCTCGAACAGAGTTAGCGTTATCGCCGGCATAAGTATACCATAAGGCACTCGATCGATTCCTAAGTGGAGGTTCAGATTTCCATCGAGGCCCATAGTGCCTCTCGCGTTAAGCCAAGCGATATTGTCCTCACCTATCTGGGCGGGCGCAAGTATCAGTTGTCCGTTTCTGAAATGACCCCAAATATTATCGATATTGTGTAAGTGACGGTTGTTGATCTCGACACGCAGATTACCGCACATGAGGGTTGCTGATATTTGGTCGGGGTGATAACCGCTGCCCTGTAACTCAAGTGCTATATCAGCTCTACCTCCTATATCGTGGAGTTCACGTTTCATGATATAGTTCAGAGGAGTAACGAGATTTACATCCGCCCCATTGACGTCCAGCTGAAACTTGACTGAATCGCTTTGTTCCAGAACGTCTATAAATGACGTCAGGCGTAACCCCTTATCTGTTTTGGGCAAACTCCAAACTCCTGATGCGTGATACCGTCCACCATCGAACTGCCAATCGGCGGATTTCAGAGTTATAGTGATTAAATCATGTGATACTTTCTGCCCAGCCGAGACCTGAAGCGCAACTTTCAAGTCTTCAATAGGCTGGGGTAGATCCACGAGTTGTAGTGTCTTTTGCGTCGCATTAATTGAGGCGATCAACTCCGGCTGAGCCAGACTGCCAGTAATTTGTGCATCCAGATCGAACAGGATTAAATGATTGTTTAGGTACTCCGGTAAATTCTGAAAGGCGCGCGTATCTAACCTAAAATTTGGACAGGAAGCACGGAGGCTAAGGCGTGAAGATGGCAAAGATTTGAGATCGATTTGTAGTTTCCCTTGCACTTCAATGGGATTGCCAAGTAGGAGCAGATCAAAAGATTCAACGTTAAGGCTCCCGTCCTTATAGACGAGACCGCCCACAGTTTCATGAATTGGTATTTGTCCGATAGGGGTTTGAAGCACTAGATCTGGAATGTTCCAATTCAGCGCTAACTGTGGCGCTTCATAGGTTCCAGCCCCCGTGAATTTGTAACTGGCGTTTCCTGAAAGGAGTGGCGGTAGTCCCAACAGGTACGACAATCCCTCAAGCGGAAACCCATCGGATTCTACATTGAAACTGAATGTATTGGTAGTCTCAGAATCGCGATGTGATGGAGGGGATTCTGGCCCGCCCGGAATAGGGAAAAAACCTTCCGCACTCAGGAATGGGCTGCCATCATGTGTATCAGCAAGGACCAAAGATTGAATATGCCAAAGGTCATCCACAAAGGCAACGCGAATTGGAGCCGGATTAGTCAACTGACGACCATTAACATCCAGCGCAGCCTCGGGCAGGGACATCTGGAACTTAAATTTCGACAAATCCTCTAACATTCCTTCAATTTCAACGCTACCATCGGCTGTACCTGTGAAATAATCCGCCACATTAAAGATGCGTAGGAATGGAAGCAGATCGACTCCCCGACCATCAACAACAATCTGATAAGGGCTGCCTATAACTGATTCCAGGACTCCGCGAATCTGACAGGTATCATTAAAACCCATACCTTCAAAATTGAGAGCGTTGTTTCTGTAGCTGCCAGTTATGTAAACATCCTCTAGTGGATTGCCTGCGTAGGTAACATTTGAGAAGTCGAACGTTACATTCACGAGTGGATCCGCCGCGTTTGCTTGACCGTTCGCTGTTACAACCAAATCGGCATCCAACAGGAAATCGGTCATTCCGCGTGCAATCGCAATCTCTGCTAGTCGCATGGACTCACTTTGAAAGTCGATTACATAGTCCTGATTTGGGGCAAGCTGTGCGTTGAGGACGCCTTTTTGGCCGCGGGTTAACAATTCAAAATCTGGGATTTTCACGAGATAATTCTCAATCTCTAGCGGCAGGGTTAACGGATCAAGCGCCAGATCCCATGCTTTAGCGTTCTCAATCTGAAGGGTCCCGCGACCATTAAGCCGTGCTAAAGTTCCATCCAGCACCAACTCACCGGTCACAATGCCTTCAATTGGATAATCATCGCCTGCTAGCCTCACATAGTCTGCGATCTGGAGTGGCTGAGCACGCACCTTGAGATCTATCGGCGTATCTCCCTCCATATGAGCAACCCCATCGGCCATCAATTCGCTTTCCCCTTTGACAAGGCGTATCGAGTTCAGGAGCACCTTATTTTGGGTATAATGAAAATCTGTTGTCAGCACCCCAATTGGCACCTCATACAACGTTGCTTCTGGAACCCTGAGAAGACCTTGCAGCGAATAAAGAGAAATGTTTCCTGCACCGGCGCTACTTTTCCCGGTAAGCGTGCCTTCGCCAGCAAGGTCCGGCACTTGCAAGATTCGCGAGAATTTACCGATGTCAATTCTCGTGATATTCAGGTCCATATCGTGCGGACCGGTTAAGCCGGGAGTTCCATTGATTTCGATCTGGGCAGCGTCAAAGTTCGCTGAAATAGACAGCTGTTCATTGCTGAGTTGATAACGTGCTTCCGAACGGAGGATTGGCACGCCGTTTAACATAGCATTATCCAGCTGCAGGTTTCCATCAAGGTTGATTTTGTGGAGATCTGTGCCGTTACCGCTAAATTGGACTTTACCATCCAAATCTGCCTTTAGGTCCAAGAGAGTTTGGGGGAAATCTATAATGGGTAACAGTTGCTCGGTGCGAATCGAGTTAAGTTGTAACCAACCTTCGTAGGCGAGGCGTTGCGAATCCTCTTGTTGCGAATCGTCTTTGGTAGGCTGAAGGTCAACTTCTGCCGCCCCTGTCAGCTGTCCGGAGGCGAACAGGGCATCAATATTGGTAACTTTAACGCCACGCGGTGTGAACTCCGCTTGGAGAGTGAAATTCTCAAATTCAAGTGCATTTAACTGGACAATGGGAAGGCTAATTCCAATAGTCCCGACAACTTCCGAAAGTGGGCCACTGGCTTCCACAGCTACTTCTGCCACCCCTTCAATTTCCCCCGGAGCAGACAGAATTTCTTGTACGTCACGGAGGTCGAGGGTTATTTGGATTTGTGTCTTGATTTGGGGAGGTTGTTTGCCAAGAGCATTTGCCTCACCAGCGACGGTCAGCAGAGAATTTCCTAGCGCCAAGCGTAATGAGTGCAATGCACCCCGATTCTTCTGTAATGCAAATTCAGTTCTAAATTCATCGATCTTCGTTTCAACACCGTTCAGTTCAAAACGTCCATCTCGCACCTCCAGATGCCCGCCATACTTCCAGTTGCTCAAAGGACCGTCAACACGACTACGACTGTAAATCCCCCTTATCGCAACTCTGAGGGCGCTGCTCTCATCTTCAAAATTGATAATTCCACCTTCAATACTGATATCTTCGATATTCATATCAGAGATTAGCAGTTGAAGCGGAAAATTCACGCCCGTGCCGGATTCGCGTTTCGGGATTAGCTTGGCTAAATTGATAGTTCGGTCTGCCCCGGTGCGTGTATTAATCTGGGGATGGATAAAATGCAGTTGAGTGATGAGGAATTTCCCCCGCGCCAAACTCCATAATCGATATCTTATCCGTATTTCATCTAGAGCAATTAGCGGAGGATTTTCTGGGTTCTCGTCTGCGATCTCAATGTTCTTGATATTCAAGCCGGTGAACACATTTCCAGAAATCTCGTCAATGGTGACCGAGTGTTTCAACTGTTTCTGCAGTTGAGACTCTAACACTAGGCGCACCCGGTTAAGTATATAGGAAGAACGCAAAAACAGAAAGCCTCCAAGGATTACAGCCCCTCCAAGACAGGCAAATAGGATTAAGCGTTTGTATCGTTTGCGCATAGAATTTATCTCAACCTTTTTATTTTTGACAAGGTTTCAACGCCAGAAAACGCCAAAAGCGGATGTCGGGATTCGCTCCAATTTATACCATAGCAAATTTGGGATGTCAACATCAGAAAAATATAGGAAGAAGAGGCGAGGATTCAGATTTCACGCAGCAACTGCTTCAGCAGGCAGTACATACTGCATAGTTAAGAACTGAATCGCAAAGTGGAAGGAGAGGGGAGTAGAAGGCTATTTTTAATCTAATTCTGGATACTCGTGCTCAGCGTCGACAACAGCAGACTTTTTTCAGATTATAGGATTTGAAGACAATTTCAATCAGTCAGGACCTATTGCTATTGAGTGTTGTTAAGGACAACTGCTGGTTCGGATTATGATACAACCATATTTCCATGTTCTTCTTCACATCAGCCCACTCGTTGTCTAATAGTGAATACCATGCAGTATCCCGATTTCGACCTTTCACGATCATGTGTTGTTTGAAGATACCTTCAAACTGAAAACCGAGACGGAGGGCGGCGAGTCGCGATCGCTTATTCAGGGAATCACATTTCCACTCCACGCGACGGTATTTCAGCCTATCGAATGCCTCACAGAGCATTAGATATATACATTCCGTATTTACGTTTGATCTTTGAGCATTGAGCGAATACCAAATGTGTCCTAACTCGAGTCGTCGCATATCGGAGATGATGTTTAGAAAACCCACCATCCCCACCCGGCGCTTCGATTCGCGATGATGTACCGTGAAAAAGAGTGGATCTTTCGATTTTGCACTAACTTCAAGCCACTGTCGCATACCCTGTACACTGTCAAAGGGACCATAACTCATGTAGGTCCATATCTGCTCCTTCATGTCCGAGCCGTGGGTGCAGCTGTAGAGTTCTTGAGCATCAGCTTGCGGATTGATCGGTGACAGTACAATAAACCGACCCTTGTAGTCCGTCTGTCCGGGCACATCAACATGGGTAGCTGGGCTAACAACTGTTCCGAGTGCGGAACATAAACGGGACATAGTCGGCCTACTTCCAGTCGCTATCCGGGAGAATTAAATGTTGGGATATTTTCAGGTGATATAGGGTTCGGTGTGTTAACAACACAGAATTATCTTAAAGATCCTGGAAATATGGCGTATGGTTCTCCGATATCAGATTAGCAACAAGTAATCAAATAACCAGCATTAGAAAGAAAAATCTGCTGGTTGAATCAACTAGACCTAGTTTTACCACCGAGAACCGAGAAATGACTGAATAAACTCTAGGACGCGATTTATACTGGGCAAAATTAACGACTATTCACCGACTTTATACATTGCAACTTATATGCGCTACTACACCGCATCTTGCACGGCTACATAGCAAACGACATTACCCAATCAATGGTTAGAGTTAAATATATGCTGTTTCAGTCGATATCGCCGGTATTTTGTATCAATTCACGCAAGATGGCTGAGAGCATCGTGGTATTTTCAAGCGCTCAAGAGCCCCTTTAACGTCCCAAAGTATTCAACAACATGCTGAGCTCTTCTTTAACCATATCGTTCTGTTCTACGTTTGCAGAATAAAGATAGAGGTCAAGTTCAATATTACTATCATACGTTCTTGGTGCGTTCTTAATCTGCTTTATAAGTGCATCTTTTTTGAGGACTAAGACAATTCGTATCCTCTCTTTTGGATCGCTCACAGTCGGTAACGCTTGAATGAGTTGCCGTGCAATCCCTTGTCCAAAATCTTGACTAGCATGAACGATTAAAGCTTTTCCGGCTGCTTCTCTAGCGGACTCGTCTGTATCAGCTACCAGAATTTCAATGAGCCGATCGATAGCTTTTTCAGTTGGATATTGTTTAAGCGTTTGGGCTGCGTACATACGCACTCGGGGATCGAGATCCTTGAGCGCGTTAACAATTTCATCTACCGGCGGATCGTCAAGTTTTAACATCGCTTGCGCAGCTGCACGCCGCACCTCAACATCGTTATCGTTTAACCCATTGATGATTTCTGTTCTATACTCTTGCTTGCCAAGGTTATAAAGCGCGATGTTGATTTCCATTCTCAGCCCCGGGGTACTCCCGCTTTGGACTGCCTCTAGAGCAGGAATAGCGCGCGGATCGTTTATCCGCCCAATCAACTGCGTCAGTGTCATTTTCATCTCTGGGGAGGTTTCGGCATTCTTGAGTGCAGCGGTTAAGTGGTCTATAGCTTCGGACCCGATTTGATATAGGATCTCAATCAAGTCGGGTCTAAGGACCATATACCTTCTAGTGCCAAGATATTCGAGTAATACAGGAGCAGCATCTGCTCCTTTATCGACCAAGATCTGTATAGTTGCGTCTTGTGTACGATGTCTTTCAGCCAGCAGTTGCAGTATTTTCTTCATTTCAGTGCTGCTTAATGTTGCAATCCTTTCCTCCCGTGCTTGTTTATACTCGGCTTCCAATCCCGGAATTTCAGCTTCTTGAGTTTTAGCATCCCCGGTAAAGATGGCATATGAGTAGGCAATCAATAACAATGCCCGTGGTTCCACTTTTTCCGCCTCGGTTTTGGCTTCCTCAATTTCCGCTCTTTTCAGGTGGTTAACGGCCTCGATTGCTAAACCGGCATTGAGCAGCTTATTTTTCCCGACTTCAAGTTGTGTAATAGGTTGTTCTTGCTCACACCCGACACTAACCGCCAAAATAAGAAATATCAGTAGGGTTGAAAACTTTTTCATATCTAACTCTTTTTCTCCTCTTTCATTTAAGGGATTTATTGGGTAGAACGTCCTTCTCAGCGCATATATCTTTTGCGTGGAAGTTAAGTTTACAAAATATTCGTGTTTCTGTCAAGAGAATTATCAGCAAAAATTTCAGCGTTAGTAGCTGATATTTGCTCCGGTTATAATGGCAGGTAAGGTTCTGGATTTCATTTGCCTTTTGTCATACGGTGTGCTACAATACGATTTTATGTTAGGTTTGACAAATCAGCAGGAGTTGATGGATGCGCGTTGAGAACAACAATCAATGTTTTGCATGTGGTAAGGAAAACCCTTTTGGATTGCAGGTTAATCCAGATATCTCCCCCGATGGAACGCGGGTCAAGATTGAGTGCACACCCCCCGGTCATTTTCAAGGCTGGGCAAATGTAATCCACGGCGGAATCTTGAGTACACTCCTCGATGAAGCGATTACCTATGTGGGTATCGCGAGCTTTGATGGACCTGCGGTAACGGCGCAGCTTGAGGTCCGATTCAAGAAACCTGCAATGGCGGGCGATAAACTGGTTGTTACCGCCAATCTAGTTAAGTTGGGAAAGCGTCTCATCGAAGTTGAAGCACACATCGATTCAGAAGATGGAGTTCGAATCGTCGAGGGAAACGGAAAGGTGATCAAAGTTGCTGGTGCTTTTTGACACATACGGACTGTGGTGTGATCCTATGTTTGGCAATAGTTTTACGTACCGGTAGTAAAACGCCAGCCTTCTTTGAACGAAACCAAGGCTACATTCAAGAGAGGAGGGCACGTATAATCCTCCTAACCGTATCAGATCTATAATGACCCGTCAATATATCGTCCAATTTGATTCAGCCGAATTACCAAGGATTGACACCGATTTCTTAGTGATTGGTACCGGGAGCGCCGGGCTAAACGCAGCGATGGAAGCCAGCCAGCACGGTGATGTCCTACTAATTACTAAGGAAGCGATAAAAGAAGATAATCACCCCGATGCTAAAGGTGGAATTTCTGCCATCATGAGTGAAGAGATTACGCCCGCTTCCCATGTTGAAGCAACTCTCAAAGCGGGTCTTGGCCTCTGCAATCAGCCTGCTGTCGAGGTGATGGTTGAAAAGGGTATTCAACAGGTGTCAGAATTGATTCAGGCACGAACACATTGTGACAAAGAGGAGGAAACGACATTAGCCGATTACTTCAAAGGCCAGAAGAATGTGCGGGTAATCGAACAAGCCTTTGTAGTCGACTTGATGACGCAAGGGGATAGATGCTATGGGGTCGTTAGCCTTATTAACGACGCGCTTCACTGCATTTTTGCCAAAGCTACCATCCTCGCCTCAGGCGGGCTTGGAAACATCTTTCAATGTACGTCGAACCCTGCGATTGCAACAGGCGATGGTTACGCGGCAGCTTGGCGGGCGGGCTGTGAGATGATGGACATGGAGTTTATCCAATTTCATCCGACGACTCTGTTCCTGATGGACGCATCGCACTGTTTGATTGGTACAGGGGCACGTGAGGCTGGGGGTATTTTAATTAATTCGCGCGGGGAACGGTTCATGGCAAGATACCACGAAATGGAGGAACTGGCGCCGTGTAATGTCGTAGCTCGTGCGATTTGGAATGAGATGGAATTAACCGGAAGCCCATGTGTCTATCTAGATATAACCCACCTATCATCTGATTTTATACGAGGTCGCTTTTCCAATATCTATCAGTTTTGCCATCAGTTTGGAATTGATATTACCACCGATGTTATTCCTGTCAGATCCGCCGCACATTTCATGATGGGCGGTGTTTGCACGAATCTAAACGCAGAGACATCCGTCCGTGGGCTATATGCGTGTGGTGAGGTTGCCTGTACCGGCGTTCACGGGGCAAGTCCACTGGCACACAATCCTTTATTTGAATGTATTGTGTTTGGTACGCGCGCCGGGAGGAAAGCTGTGGAATATGCACGCTCGATCCAATCTGGCAGCTATGCGAACCTCCGTATTTCCTCTGCTGATGACTTTACTCTCTCTCAAACAGCATCTCCCGACGCTGCGATTGAAGCGGTACAGGAGTTCGTGCAAGAGATGATGTGGCAGCAGGTGGGGCCTGTTAGAGATAGTAAAGATTTAGAGGCAACATTCGATGAATTGAAAGCGCTAAAACTGAATTCCCATTGGCACAATATCGAGGAATTTGAGTTTCAAAATATGCACGATGTTGCGGCATTGATAACGGAAGCAGCAGTTCTGCGCACTGAGAGTCGCGGCGCACATTATCGAGAGGATTTTCCTAAACAATACGATGTAAAATGGAAAAAGCATATTGTCCTTCAACAGGGCAAACCAGCGAGAATTGTGGCGTGACACACGTAGGGACGCGATTTCTGCCGCCCAAACTACAGGAGCTATTAACCTGTTCCCACGATTTGACCTCAGAGGAGGAATATAGCGATGCAGAAACCCCGACTGATTTATTATAACGATGCCCATCATTTCAACGCAAAGCGGATAGAACCGCCGGCTTCCATCCCTAAACTCCAATGGCCCGTCGATGAGGTACTTGGCACCGGTGTCGATCTCTTAGTGTTAGGACTTGGATACGCTGATGTGTACTTCCATAACAGCAACGTTGGGCGTGTTGTGGGGCAGATGAAGGAGGTTTGGGAAAATTACATCGACTGGCGAATTATGCGAATGGTGGAGGAAGCCAAAAAGATGGGTACTGACCAAGTAGAGGAGGTCATCAAACGCGGACGTGAAATGGGGTTGACCGTATTTCCTTCCCTGAAGTTACAGGCAAGTTCACCGCCGGGGAGCGAGCGGTGCGGTTTGCTGAAATGGAACCATGGTGCCGAGGTGTGCATCGGAGAGGCAGGAAGGGCGGAATGGTGTTATGATTTTGCGCATGAGTTAGTGCAACAGGATAAACTTGCTGTGCTCAGGGAGATGCTGCAGGACTATGAGGCTGATGGGATCGAGTTGGACTTTATGTTCGATTCATATTATTTCAAGCAGGCGGAGATTGAGAAAAACATTTCGTTGATGAATGGCTTCGTGGCGGAAATTCGGGAGATGGCAAACGCTATTGGAACTCGACAGGGAAGAGAGATTCCCGTTATGGCGCGCGTTGATCTTGAGAAAGAGAAAAACCTGTCGATGGGACTGGATGTGGAAACATGGCTCAAGGAGGGTAGCATCGATTATGTGGTCGGACAAGATCCGTATGTGCTGACCGAGACGCAGCCGAAACCTCGGTGGCTGCCCGATGCTGCTAATGCAGCCGGTGCCGCAGCCTACTACCGGCCACCCCGCCGCGTCTATGATGAACGGGTTGGTCTGCCAAGTATTGAAATGTACAATGCGCTCGCACAGACACTCAGCTGGGATGGCTGGGCTGGGTTGTATGACGGCTATCTGTCTTGGCCGTTCAGCGAAAGGGAATACCAGATTCTGCGAGAGGTCGCTTATCCTGAAGTTCATGCACGGAGCGATAAGCGTTATCTACTCCAACCACGAGAGGGAGAGCCGGACAAACCAACAACCACACCGGAGCGTCAGCTGCCATTGGAACTTAAGGAAGGGGAAACCGCTGCTGTCAACATCTGGGTTGCCGATGACCTTGAAAGCGCCAAGAACGACAGCGAGCTGCGCAAACCGATCCTCACTCTTCGCTTTTCCTTCTTCTGTATTGAGGATGATATTGAATTCCGCTTCAATGGCATGGCACTGCCGTGGGAGGAAGCAGAAATTACTGACGAGCGTGCCTTGACCATACCGGTAAGACTCGCGGGTTCGATGCACCTCCAAGCACCCCTCGGTATGTCCGCTCACTGGTTCCGGTACAAACTGGAACTGGATAACATTAAACGAGGAGAAAATACGCTCGAAATCACAGCTAAGCATTTCACAGAGACAGCAGGTTTTACCCGTAGTCTCAATGGTGTCGAGATACAGACGCGTTATAAGGACTTTCTCCGCCCGGAAGGATTGGAGGTAGAACGGATTGCACCGGCGGGTGGCTAGCAGCGCAATTATTGCTATTATGGCCTTCTACGACGCTACAGCGCACAGAAGAAAGCCTTAAAACCCGGCTTATTCAAAACTTGAATTCGGCAGATTCAATATAGAGATTCAATCGAGAAGACACAAAAACCTTGCATTTCAACAGGGCATATGATATGTTTAATGGGCTGCACTACGAAGAGAGGAGGTGGTTCAATTGGCTCGAGTTTGCCATGTTTGTGGAAAAAAACCGATGGCAGGTAATAAAATTGCCCGAACCCGTGGGCAGATCAGTAAGCGTTCAAAACATAGACAACTACCAAACCTACAGCGGGTCCGCATTCAAACAGAAAGTGGGAGTCAGCGCGTCCGTGTATGCGTGCGATGCCTCCGCACCGGGAAAATTATAAAATCGATTTCTGGTGGGGCACAAGTTGCCTATGGCAATTGAAAGTGTCGTGTGGGGATAGGTAATGTCAGATTTTGACGCTCGTTATAGGTTCCTGCGTTTGTCAGACGAAAAAGACGTAATCCGGGAGATACTCCGCACTCCTTTTAAGTAGCGAATTGACTCCATAATAGCTTCTAGCTGTTCGATTCCATTAACCTCTAGAGTGAATTGATCATGGCCGGTCTCCTTATTGAACCTGTGAGAACCGACTGTATCTATATTTACTTTGTATTGAGCGATTAATGTTGTTATCTCTGCTAACATTCCGGGGCGGTTGTCACACTCAACGGTGATTGGTGCTGGATAAGTGACATTCTCAACTGCTGTCCATTCAATATCAAAAATTCGTTCTGGCTCATTAATAATCCGGGGGCAGTCCGCGCGATGAACGGAAATGCCACGTCCCCGCGTGAGATACCCGATGATTTCATCTCCCGGAATAGGATGACAACACTTCATAATACGCGCCAGATCTAAATCAATACCTTCCATTTCAATTGATGGCGCAGATTGCGGTGGGCGCGTTGTTCTTTCCTGTTTCTCAGCGATCGGAGGCGGCTCAGGGTTCAATAAGTTGGCGACATGTGTTGCCGACTCCTTGCCATTCCCAATCTGTCTAAACAGCTCGTCAACTAGAGGTAGTTGCGCCTTCTTTTTCGAAACTAGTTTTTCTGCTATGTCAAGTAATTCTACCGATTTGAGATAGTCTTTCAAGTTCAGTTGGCGCTGTCGCATCTCAAGTTCGAGCAGTCTCTTGCCCAAATCAATCGCCTGTGCACGGTTTTGTTCGTTGAGCCAAGACTGGATTTTATTCCGTGCCCGCGCAGTGTTGACCCATCGCAACCAGTCACGGCTTGGATGTCCATTCGGTCGAGTCTGTATTTTTACCCGATCCCCGTTCTGCAACCGATATTTAAAAGGAACGATCGCGCCATTAACTTCGGCCCCGGAACAGGTCTGTCCAATATCAGTGTGTATCTTGTATGCGAAGTCGATTGGTGTTGATCCGGCTGGCAAGCTGTGGAGATCCCCTTTGGGCGTAAAGACGAAAACCTCATCTGGGAACAACTCACCTTTCATAGAACGGATAAATTGGAACGGATCCTTGAATTCCTGAATCTCTGCAAGCATTTCTCTGAACCAAGCAAAAATCCTTTCGTTATCTGCTTCCGACGGCATCCCGTCCTTATACCGCCAATGCGCAGCAATCCCATATTCAGCGATCTGGTGCATTTCATGGGTCCGAATCTGAATTTCTACAGGCTGCCCGCGGTCTAAAATTGTTGTGTGCAAAGACCGATAGCCGTTCGCTTTGGGAAGACCGATAAAATCCTTGAATTGTTCAGGAATATGGTTCCATTTGTTGTGTAGAATTCCAAGCACTGCATAACAGTCTCCGATGCTATTGACGAGCACGCGAAGTCCGAATAGATCGCGAATCTGATCAAACGGCACCCCTCTCTGATGAATCTTCTGATAGATACTGTACAGATGTTTGGGGCGACCGTAGACCCTCGCCTTGATCCCCATTAGATCCAACTCCTGTTGGACAACATCAACCATCCACTTCGTATACGCTTCCCGTTCACCTAACTTCGCCGCCAGCAGATCAGCAATCTCTCTGTATTCGGTAGCGTGCAGATATTTGAACGCCAAATCCTCAAGCCTGCTCTTAATCCGCGCAATACCCAACCGGTGGGCGAGCGGCGCATAAACCTCAAAAGTTTGCTTGGCAATACGCTCCTGTTTATGTGGTGGCAATGAGGCAAGTGTTTGCATATTGTGCAACCGATCCGCCAACTTAATCAGGATAACGCGGGTATCTTTGGCTGTTGCAAGAAGCAGCCTCAAGTAATTTTCCGCCTGCCTTTGTTGAACCCCGCCCTTGAACTTATATTTACTGATATTGGTCACGCCTTCAACCAATTCGGTAATTGTGTTTCCAAACTGATCCACAAGTTCGTCACGGGTGGCCGCTGTATCCTCAAGTACGTCATGTAGCAGCCCGGCGCAGATGGTATCCGTGTCCAGTTTCAACTCAACTAACGTCTTGGCTGTCTCAAAGCAGTGCGAGAAATAAGCGTCGCCGGATATCCGCATTTGACCATGATGACAGGTTTGGCTAAATTTATAGCTTCTTCGCAACAGATCACAATCTGCATCGGGGTTATATACTTGGATTTGACGAATTAGATAGTTGACACTCATACGACACTCTCTCCCAAATCTGTTTAACATTCTGCCGCACTTGAAATTCCGAAAACCACTGGCTCGTTTGTTTTATCTGTTCACCGTTAAGATAGGTTTCGGATTCATGAAGTTGACGCTTCTTTGATGGTGGTGGTAGGAGCCGAATTTCTTGTTCTGAAAAATTTGGATATTGCTTTAAAAGTCGCAATTCTTCAAGAATTGAAATGCCGTTTTTAATAGCAGGCACCGGGATTGAATCGGTATGAGCACCCGCTATGACGGCTTCAAGAGTAACTGGACGTCCGTTATCTGGACTGAGTGCTTGTATGCATTTATAGAGTTTTTGAAGGATCTGTTTATCTGGATATTCCCAAGAGATACATTTCCACATCCATTCCATATCCTTGGCTTGATAAATAAGGTGGATATATGTCGTATCGGGATACTTGAATGCCGGTTGACATCGATTAAAGAAAGTCAGGTGTTGAGGGGTTGGGTGGCAAAAAACTATGTGAGTGATGTGAGGCAGGGGCGTCAACGTGCAATCTGAAGCAATTGCAAGTAATTTTTCCCGTGCCAATTTATCTACGACTTCCGCTTTGTCGGCTTCAGACATCTCGGCTTCGCACCGCCCAATCTTTTCTGTTGAGCCAACCATCGCGAAGAGTTGGTCCAACGCTTTCTCGTCCCGTACATAGAGCAATGTTGGTTCTTCCTGTGCGAGGAGCTTACGCAGGTAATCCTGTTTGTTGTCCAAAACTCTGTGGTCAACAATTTTAACCGGGCTTTTTTCCTCCTCTGTTGGAAACATCCTCCCAACGGTGCTTCGTTCAACCGTGTGGATGTACAGATCTGCAATCTTCAGTTGAACGCCACGGTTATTATTCCATTCGTTAATCTCTGGTTCAAAAGCCAAGTCTAATCGAATGTTCTTATTCTTCAGCGCGATGAAGTGATCTGCCATCCCCCACCCAACGGCTTCAAGGGTTTGTCCTCCAGCCGTTACGAACAGTTTAAGATGGTTCTTTTCCTTGCCCATTACCGTTGGTGGTCTTTGAAGCCGCAGATTGCGCAGCGCAAGGCGCGGCGGTGAATTCTGCTCGCCAAACGGCTCAAGCAGCTGTAATTCCTCTACGGCTTGCAGCGTCAAATAGGAGGACTGGGCTTCAAGATCCAATTTTAGCCTAGGGATCAGATCTTCCTCGGAGAGATGTTCACACGCATACTGATCAAATCGGGCAGCAAATTCATCAATGTTCTGCGTTTTGATCGTTAACCCTGCTGCCGCCTGATGTCCACCATGTTTGACTAATAAATCGTCACATGCGTTTAAGCTGTCAGCGAGATTCATGCCCTCAATGCAGCGTCCCGAACCGTGCGCTTCGTCCCCATCAATTGCGAGTATAAACACAGGACGGTAATACCGTTCAAGAATCCGTGATGCAACAATCCCAACAACTCCCCGGTGCCAATCTTCGTGACCGACAACCAACCCTTTCTTCTTTTTATGGTCATCGTCCTTTTCAATTCTAGCAATCGCCTGCTCGCGAATTTTGTTCTCTACTTCTCTCCGCTGGTGGTTGTGGTCATCGAGTTTCTTCGCAATTGGTATTATTTCATCGTACGACTCACCCGTGAGTAACTCGACCACCTTACCCGCTGTTTCCATCCGTCCTGCAGCATTAATTCGGGGTCCTAAGATAAAACCCAGCGTCTGTCCAACAATCTGCTTACCATCGCCATGGTTTGCGACATCACAGAGTGCTTTGATTCCTGGTCGCTCCCGTTTGTTGATTTCGGCTAAACCAAGACTTGTAAGGACTCGATTTTCTCCTACTAGCGGAGCGATGTCTACAACCGTACCGAGTGCAACCAGATCCAGTTGAGATAGTAGAAATGGATCTAGATCACCACCGCCCATCAATCCGTGTGCCAACTTGAACGCCAAGCCGACCCCGGCAAGTCCATCAAAAGGATATTCGCTCTCTGGCATTTTAGGCGTGATTACGCCAGCTGCAGGAGGTAGTGAACCCGGTGGTGGCTGATGGTGATCTGTGATGATGACATCTATACCGAGCGTGTTGGCAAACTCTACTTCCTCAATCGAGGTAATGCCACAGTCAACGGTAATTAACAGATCGCAGCCAGCCTCCCTCAACTTTTGAATGGCTTCCTTGTTGAGTCCGTAACCTTCCTCGAAACGATTGGGAATATAAGGTTTCACCGGAAAGTCAAGATGGCGGAAGGTGCTTATCAGCAACGAAGTCGCTGTGGTGCCATCTACGTCATAGTCTCCAAAGATCCAGATCTGTTCCCCACGCTTCATCGCTGAACGGATGCGCTCCACTGCCTGCTCCATCCCGTGCAGTAGAAATGGGGAGTGCAGCTGATCAAGGGTTGGATACAGATACGCATGTGCTGCGTCTTCCGTTTCAATTCCCCGATTGATGAGAAGCTGCGCCACTAGTTGTGAAATCCCAAGCCTCACTGCCAGCCGGGAACTTTTTTCGATGTCTGGCGTCAGAGGTTCCCAGATCTTTTGCTGCTGTCTTTTCATGGTAGTTATACTATCACGAATCTCCTTTCACGTCAAGAAGAGATTGAGGTTGAAGAATTGGCAATGTCAAGGTGCCCTCCACCTCTTTTCAGAATGGTCGTTAGGCGTTAGAAAAAAATACTAGCAGTCCCAGATACACACTAGCAATCTCTTGGTTCCATTGACCCAATCCTTGAAGGACTGAGAATTAGCGAGCTATGAGACGTTAGCGGTGTGAGGATCCATTCATCAAACATCTCGGAGCGTATCTCCCCGAATCTGACAACTCTTTCTTAATGGATGACAAGGCTAGCGATGATGAACGCGCTGAAAAAACTGGAGGTAAGAAAAAAATGTCAATTTAAGTTGACAATTCACTTGCCCCCATTTTTTTTTAAGGTGTTATGCTGCTTGGTTTTGTCAGGGATAAGAGTGAGAAAGGCTTTTGATATATGATAAAATACCTCCCCACCTA